>JAZFRU010000331.1:0-8338 GCA_036445815.1 Acidobacteriota bacterium
AGGCCACTTCACCACTGAACGTCAAGCCCTCCTCCACGGCAGCCTGTCTGACTCGATCGACGATCTCTCTCTGGAGCTTCTGATCCCGGATGACACCGCCGGGGCCCACTTGGCCACGGGAGGCTTCAAATTGAGGTTTGACCAATGCGATGATCTCAACCGAAGGGAAAAGTTTAAGGCGTGGAAACTCCTCAATTCAAACTGGCGTGTATTCGCTCCAAGAGTTCACTCAAACTGAAGGGCTTGCTAAGGAACCCATCGGCACTGCCTCCCTGACCTATGGCCCGATTGGCTTCCTCTTCGTGAGTGCCTGACATGAGAATGACGGGGACAGACGATTGCTCACGAATTCGACGGAGAACCTCAAACCCATCGATACCCGGCAACACGATGTCCAGGAGAATTAGCGCGTGCACACCGGACCTAACGGCTTCGATACCGAATTCACCATTATGAACGGTTTCGACCTCGAACCCTTCTCCTCCAAGGAATCTGGCGAGCAATTTGCATATCCCGACATCGTCATCGATGACCAGGATGCGTTGCTGGGCAGAAGAGGAAATCATCATCATTGTCCTCTTTTCATTCCTCTCATAAACTACCCCCTCCCTTATGTAAGAACACAAATATGAGGAAACTCTCCGTGACCTTGGTGCGGAATTTCCACCCGGTCTCTGCCACTCCGTTTGGCCTGGTACAGAGCTGCGTCTGCCTGTTGGATTAACGAGTTCACGTCAGTGTGTTCACCCAGTTGGGTCAATACCCCTCCAACACTGGCAGTGATAGGGATTTCACCGGCAGAAGTCCGCACTGGGATGTTGCCTACACCACGACGAACCCGTTCCGCGACTGTGGAAAGATCTGACGCGGAACTCTTGTTCATCGGCAAGACAATCATGAATTCCTCTCCACCATAGCGGCCGACGACATCGTAGGGTCGGACCACGGAATGCATCCTTTCAGCTGTTTGTTGGAGAACCTGATCCCCTACCAAGTGCCCGTAAGTGTCATTCACCTGTTTGAAGTGGTCCAGGTCAGCCAGTAACACACCCACCAAAGTTGATTCTCGGGCTGCACGAACGATTTCCTGGTAGAGGCAATTGGTGATGGACTCGTGATTCCAGAGGCCGGTCAGGGAGTCGTGAGTGGCTCGAAATCGGAGCTTTTTCTGCAACTCAGCGATACGTTTCCCAGCACGCAGGCGAACCTGGAGTTCACTGGGATCGAAGGGCTTGATCAGGAAATCATCTGCGCCAGCCTCTATCGCTTCGGCCATAGCGCTCTTCCTCTTCATGCTCGTCAACATGATGGTATAGGTGAAGGAGATGGTTGTGGACTCCAGAATTTTTCGAGACAGCTCAATGCCGTCCATCTCAGGCATCTTCCAGTCGAGAATGACCAACTGAGGCCCATCGCGCTGTTCCAGGATCTGGAGAGCTTCGACGCCATTGGAACAAGTGATGGCTTCGTATCCCCACCTGGCTAACAAAGCTTTTATCAACGCACGGCAGGTCTGGTCATCGTCCACAATGAGGGCCTTGGTAGTTTGATTGCTGATGTCCATTTACGAATTACCTTTCCTGTTTCCACCAACTGCCAGGGGGAAGGGTGTTTTTGGGACCGGAGGTCTCTTTCCCCTTAACCACCTGGTGTGAGAAACGCGGCCTAAAATTCAGGGAGTTCCCCTGTTCCATTCTCTTCCCAATCCGCGTGGTCCAGAGACTCCGTAATGAAAAGGTTGGGCCATTCCCTCAGGTCTACCAATCGGGGAACCTTTAATTTTGTTCCTTTCGAGTCAGAGAGGATTGTCACCAGCGGACGACATGAATTCTCGGGATGAATATTGAGGACCTTTCCGACTTGTTGGGTGTTCAAGCGGACAAGTTCATTGTAGGGGTACATGGAAAAACTACTAATGAGGGCTTTCACAATCTTGGGCGAAAAATTTCCTTTTTGCCGCAAAGTAAGGGTGCGAAGGCATTGATAACCGGTTCGGGCTCGTCGGTAGGGTCGGGGATGAATAAAAGCTTCAAAGAAATCCGCGATGCCCAGGACCCGGGCCTCTTCCGAGATCTCCTTTTTCCTTAATCCCTCAGGCCATCCGGATCCATCCTCACGTTCGTAGACTTGACCTACAATCTGGGCCAGGCGGTTGGCGCCTTTTATTCCCTCTAGAATTCGGGTGCTGTGATGAGTTCGTCCCTGAACCATAGTAAGTTCCTCGGACGTGAATTTCCCTGACTTGTGAAGTAATTCCTCGGGGAGTTCGACCACCCCCAATTCATGTAACAGTGCTGCCATTCCGACATCGATGAACTTTTCCAGGGGGTAGTTGAGTTTGAATGCGATTTGCATGGCGATGATTGCGACATTGACGGAGTGTGTACTGACTGAGAAGTCCTGATCCCTTTCGGTCGCTCTCAACAACAATTCATTTCCGGTCGCCATGGATTTGACCAGTCTTATCAGGACAACTTCGGCAGTCGCAATATCGGGGATATCTCCGTGGTTCGCTCGATGCAATGACTCAAGCACATATCGACGTGCACTCTCATAGGATGGAGTGCTGCTGTCCTCCTCTATTCCCGGGGACAATCGGACGGATTCAGGCATGAGAAGGCCGGTCTTCAGTGTCGGAATCTGGGCTGTAACTGTTGCTTCCATAACTCACCTCCGCCGAAGGTAATAGCACGAGTCGTTCCAACCCCATCTATTGGACGGCATAAACCTGACAAGTTCTGCTAGAACAATAGGTTATAGGTTGATTGACGGAGATTTCCAGGTTGAGTGAACCACGGAAAGACAGTAATTTTTACAGGGTGATGAGGGGGGCCCCAGTACTATTTACAGCAGGCCTCCAGACCTGCATTCCCTGGCACTCGCTCTGCTGCATCGACCGGATGATCCGACCTGAGAAGGTACTAGGAGATTTCGAGGCGTTTGATCTTGTTGTAAATACTCTTTTCGCTGATGCCCAGCTGGCGCGCTGCGGCCGCCTTGTTGCCCTGCAAGCGTCGAAGAGTGTCAATGATCGCCTGTTTTTCAATCTGTTTCAGCGTCAGCAGAGGCACGGATGGGCTCTCCCGAGTTGGAACTGGGGGTTGCTGAAACGTTTCGTTGGGGAGGCTTTGGGGTGTGATGGTAGTGCCATCCAGAAAAACAGTCACACGTTCCAGAACATTCTCCAGCTCTCGAACATTTCCTGGCCAATCATGCTTGACTAGTATGTCCAGAGCGTCCTCAGACAGAGAATAGGAGTCACCCCCCTGACGATTGGAGAGTTTCTGCAAAAGATATTCAGCAATGGAAGGAATATCCTCCTTTCTCTCACGCAGGGGCGGGATGTGAAGAGGGATTACGTTGAGGCGGAAATAGAGATCTTCACGGAATTGCTTCTGCTCGCAGAGCGATTGCAGGTCCTGGTTTGTAGCGGCGAGAATGCGGACATCTGCCGAAACGGTCTGGGTGCCCCCAATTCGATAGAAGGTGTGGTCCTGAAGGAAATTCAGTAGTTTTGGTTGCATATCTAACGGCAACTCACCTATCTCATCGAGAAACAGGGTGCCCCGATCGGCGATCTCAACCCGCCCTGGACGCATTTGGTGGGCGCCGGTGAAGGCTCCTTTTTCGTGCCCAAATAATTCGGATTCCAGAAGTTCTCGGGGAAGTGCTCCGCAGCTAACCGTGATAAAGGGCTCTTCCCTTCTAGGACCGGAAGAATGGACGAGACGGGCCAGCAAGCTCTTGCCCACTCCACTCTCTCCGGTGATCAGAACGGTCGAGTCCACCGCGGCGACTCTCTTCACACTGCTGAGAATTTCTTGGAATAAGGGGGACTTTCCCACGAAGGTAGGGACCACGTCAGGAACTGCAATAGCTTGTCGAAGCTGGAGATTCTCCACCTTGAGTTGTGCGGTGTGAGCTGCTTTTTGAACCAGCACAATCAACTCGTCGGTGTTCACCGGTTTGGTGAGATAGTCGAAAGCTCCACTTTTCATGGCTCTCACCGCATCTTCGACGTCTGAGCTGGCCGTGATGATAATTGATTCAATGTCCTGGCGACTTTTCTGAAGACGTTTGATGCACTCGACACCACTTAAAAAAGGCATTTTCAGATCAAAAAGGGCCACGGTGACCTCATCTGACAAGACCTCCATGGCCTCTTTTCCGTCAGCCGCCAGAATAACTCGAAAACCCGCCTTTTCCAGTTCGGCTTCGAGCATGCCTCGAGCTAAGGGATCATCGTCGGCGACAAGAACTGTGATCTTGCTGTGCTCGGACATGTCACTCCTGGCCATTCCACTGTCTCCGTGAGATTATGGGTCCAACCCCAGTACCTGCTTCAGGACACTCTGGAGTTCCTGGTTGAGAGTATCTCCCTTTTTCAGGACAGCAGATACCTGCTGGGAGATAGCTTGAACTTCTTCATCAGTCAAGTTCTTGGCCGTTACGACCACTACAGGGAGGTGGGAAAATTGTGGATTCTTACGCAGGGTTCTGAGAAAAGTCAGCCCGTCCATCACCGGCATCAACAAATCCAGGATGATGAGATCTGGATGAAACCGCTCCATCAATGCAAGGGCCTCTTCTCCGTTTGAAGCCGATTCGATGTCCATTTCCTGTGATTCCAGATGCTCCCTGATCAAGTCCCTTGAGTCCTCACTGTCGTCTACGACCAAAACACGTCGTTTTCCAGACTCGAGATACCTTCGAAGAACCTGGAAAAGTTCTTCCTTGGCCACAGGCTTGTTCAGCAGGTCCACCATACCCCAGTGAACACCTCGAGCCTCCTCTGCCACAACGCTCACAATAACCACCGGGATTCTCTGGGTCTGGTCGTTGTTTTTGAGTTCTCTGAGGACTTCCCAACCTCCCATAGCGGGCATCAGCAAATCCAGTGTAATGAGATCGGGTTGAAACTCTTGTGCCATACGCAGGCCCTCCTGGCCTGAACTGGCTGTAAGGACCTGGTACCCCAGGTCTTCAATTTGGTGCTTGAGAATGAGCCTGGCGCTGGAATCGTCGTCGATGAGGAGCACCCGAATGGGCGGCAACCGCCCCGGAGAGTCAACCTTTGACAGATCTGGGGAAGGCTTTGGGAACGGAGTTCGGACAGATTGACCGAGCCCTGAAGAAGAGCTCGAAACTACTTCAGGTTGCAACACAATGCTAAAGGTTGACCCTTGGCCCAGTTCGCTACGGACTTCCAGTTGATAGCCCATCAGACGGCACAGGGATTGAGAGATATTCAATCCCAGTCCAGTACCTTGATACTTGCGAGACGTACCCGTTTCAACTTGTTGAAATGCTTCAAAGATCGTTTCGAGTTGCATTTGAGGAATCCCGATTCCTGTGTCGATCACTTCAATGCGGGTGGGAAAACGTCTCTCCAGGTCGCTCTGGATTCGTAGCGTAACGCTGCCCTGTTCGGTGAACTTCAGTGCATTGTTTACCAGGTTGAGTAAAATCTGCTTGAGCTTTCCAGGATCTGTCTGGATGGAAGGAATACCAGGGGGCATTTCCACGAGTAACTTCACATCCCTGCCGACCAGTTCTGCTTCAAAAGGAGTCACAACGTCGGAAACCAATTGCTCTATCGAGGTCTGGCGGATGCTCAACTGGAGTTGGCCCGCTTCAACTTTCGACAGGTCAAGAATGCTGTTGATCAGCTCAAGGAGGTGTTTGCCATTGTTCACAATCCTATTGAGATAGTCAGTTCCCTGTTCTCCCAAGGGTTTGTTCGTATCTTTGAGGAGGATGTTGGTGAAGCCAATGACGGAGTTGAGTGGAGTCCGAAGTTCGTGACTCATGTTGGCCAGGAATTTACTCTTGGTAATGTTTGCAGCATCGGCTTGTTCCTTGGCCTGCGTTAGATTCCTTTCCGCTTCTTTACGTTCACTAATGTCCCTGATTATGCCTGTAAATATTCGTTGGTTTCCCAACTTGATTTCGGAAATGGCAAGATCCATAGGAAAGGTGCTCCCATCCTTGCGGCGTCCCATCACCTCGCGTCCGATGCCGATGATCTTCCGGTGCCCTGTCCTCAGGTATTGGTTGATGTATTCTTCGTGCTGCTCATGGTCAGGAGCGGGCATGAGCATCTTCACGTTTTGTTCTAAGACTTCCTCAGATGGGTAGCCAAATATGTGCTCCGCACCACGATTAAAGGAATCGATGAATCCCCGCTCATCAATGGTGATGATTCCTTCAACCGCCGTATCGACAATGGCGTGAATCCGCTCCTGGCTGGCCGTGAGAGCTCTGGCCATTTGATGAACGCTGCCCAGCAACCCGGTGAGGACACAAGCGTAACTCAAGTCTTTCAATAGGTGGGCTGCGTCAAACATGGTGTCGAACAGCTGGAGAGAACGTGACATGAACAATGTTTGTCCGATGAGTCCGACAATCAGCGAGAGGATCAGCCAGTGTTCGAAAACGTCCTCTTTCCAGGCACCTTTTTTCAAATATCCGATAAGCGCTAAAAGAAAGAACGCAGCTGACAGGAACTCCTCGGGGCGGCCGAAGGTGAATTCTGGATAGTAGGCACGAGGCAACGGGACAAAAGCAAAAAAGACGAAACTGGAAAGTGTCAAGGCACTGACGACAGCATAGACAACCTTCTCTCGGATAAGGCCCTTTTCCTTCAGCCGTTCCTCTCGCTTCCAGGCCCACCAACTCAGGAGCATGAGAAATGAGAGAAAGGTTCGCGATGCATTCCAACTCCAGGGAATCAGCGAAGGGGGAGCCGAAGGCCACAATTGATCAAACCATTGGCTGGTCACGATGGCGTGGTAACCATCCAGCAACGCGGTCCCTAAAAATCCCGTACCCAGCAACAGGAACATGTCGTTCTTTTCGGAATAAAAGCGCACCAGTGCCACGACCCCCACCATCAGTGCCAACAAGGTGGCAATCACCTCCATCAGGGTGTGAAGCTCCGTGCTGCCTTCCCAGGGGTAGGTGATCAGTACTGCGTGGGCGAAGATTCCGCTGACGACAGCGGCTATGTAAGCCAGATCTCTTCTCTTTCTGAGTTCGTGGGCCACGGACTGCTCCTATTCGACGGGGCCGGTTGACCTGTCTTGATCTCTCATTCGCGGTTGTGCCCGACACTCATCCCATGCCCGGAGAAGGTTCACTGTGGTCAAGCATCCGCGACTGGTAGGAATTGAGTGCTCTATTCGGATTCGGCCAGTCGCTGTTCAATGACGGAGAGCAGCACATTTTCATCTAGAATGGGTTTTGCGACATAGTCATCAAATCCATCTAGTAGAAACTTCTCTCGATCGCCTACCATGGCATGCGCGGTGAGGGCAATCACCGGTAAGTCTTTCATGTTTTGGTCAGCACGAATGCGAGACAGAACTTCCAGACCATCCATCCCGGGCAGGGAAATGTCGAGAATCACCAGGTCAGGAGTCACCTGCTTCAGTGCCTCTATAGCCTGGAGTCCGTTTTCGCATTCAGTAATTTCGTATCGCTCCTCCAGGATTGCTCGGACCAAGAGCCTGTTGTCAGGGTTGTCTTCCACAACCATTATCTTTTTCATGCTTAAATCTATTTTCTCCTTCTCAAGACACATCTTGACATCTTGGAAAGATTCTTTCAGGGCACAAAGGAGCTCGGCAACCTGATCCCTCTTATTTTCAGCAGACAGCCGTTCCAACGTCCCACAAAGTTCATACAGGATAGGTGCCCCGATAGTCGCTGCACTGGACCGGAGAGAGTGAACCGATCTTTCAACGGCTTCCAGATCACCGTTCTTCTCTCCTTCATAGGCTGCCTTGATCTTTTCAGGAGCCAGGTCAAGGAACAGTCGGATGATCTTGTTGAGTAATGGGTCTCCCCCGATCCGTCTGATGTTAGCCAATATCGCTGTGTCGACAAAAGGTCCTGAATGAGACATGAAGCTCGATCTGTTTCCTCTTGGTATTTTGCTAGCGGTATCTCCCCATATTTCTAAATGATAAGGCTAGCGGGAGTTCAAAGGCAATCTCAGCGGAATGTCTATGTTAATCCGAAAGATAGAGGGGATGCACTGACCTAGCATATAAGGCGTCAAATCATGGCCCTAGATTCATCCGCCGCAACAGATCAGTGAAGCGCTTAACGCTTCCACAAAAAGACTGGTCCGTATCACATCCATCCCTTAGCCCCGGCTTCTCAGGAAGAGGAAAAACTCCCGGTTCCCTTTCCGGCCTTCCAATGGGGAGGCCACTTCACCACTGAACGTCAAGCCCTCCTCCACGGCAGCCTGTCTGACTCGATCGACGATCTCTCTCTGGAGCTTCTGATCCCGGATGACACCGCCGGGGCCCACTTGGCCACGGGAGGCTTC
>JAZFRU010000332.1:0-8268 GCA_036445815.1 Acidobacteriota bacterium
GTCAGGCGAGTCCTTCACACGAAGTCGATACCAGCAGTGTGTTCAGAGGACAGTGGACCAACTGAGGAAGACTGGATTGATGACCCAACGGGTGGCCGACCGGTACATGACAGAAGCGGCCGAAGTGGAGTTCCCCTGACGCCTGCCCGGGCGCTGACCTTCGGCCAGCGCGTTCCACGTTCCAGGTTCCACGTTTCACGAAAAGAATTGTAGGGGCGCAAAGCCTTGCGCCCTCCGATCAGCTGGCAAGCCCATTGTAGCAGCGCTCTGTGAGCGGCTTTCCGGATTCGGCGCACTGAGGCGCCTCCCACACTCCGGACACGTTAAACGTGAAACGTGAAACTTTAAACGTCAGGGGCGGCCAAGCGACAGCGAGGCTGCTCCCGACCGCTATAACCGTTCTCTCAATACCGCCCTCTGAATCTTGCCGGTCGGGGTCAAAGGGAGGCTCTCGACGAGTTCCAATCGTTCGGGCCACATGAACTTGGAGGTCCCTTCTTTTTCGAGCAGTTGGCACAGGTCTTCCAGTGAGGGAGGTGCTTCTCCAGCTGTCGGCACCACGAAGCAGGCATTCCGCTCACCCAGGCGCTCGTCGGGCATCCCCACGATGGCGACCATGTGCACGGCAAGATGACGCAGAAGCACCTCTTCCACGTTTTGAGGAAGAAACTTCACGCCGCCTCGATTGATGAGCTCTTTTTGACGCCCCAGAATCTGGATGTTTCCATTCGGGTCCATCTTCCCCAGATCACCCGTTCGAAACCATCCACCCGCCCTGACGCTTCCCTGGGTGGCCTCGGGATTCTTGAAGTAGGCCTCAATAGCGAAGGGGCTTTTGATGCTCAGTTCCCCTTCCCGGCCCGGGGGGAGCCGTTGCCCCTCCTCATCCACCACGGCGACCACACAGGGACCTGAAGCACGGCCGACCGTATTTTCGATGATTTCCGGGGGATCCTCCGGACGGGTGTAAAAGGCCCCTCCCATTTCGGTCATTCCCCAGAACACAATGGGCTTGCAGTTGGGGAGCACCTCCCGCATCCGGCTCACCAGAACAGGGGGACAGGTGGTTCCCGAAAGGGCAAAACGCCGAATCCTGGAAAGGATCTCGGCATCCAGCAACGGAGGAGCCAGCAAATCCATGGCGTGGGCCGGGGCACCCATGATGACCGTCGTCTCGCCTCGGGAAACGGTACGGCGAAAATCCTCGGGTCGGTACCGTTCCAACAGGATCTGAGGACACCCTTGAATCACGCTGCTCCAGTAATTCAGAAGCGCCCAAAGGTGACTCAAGGGTGAAGGACAAAGCATGCCGTCGTCCTTGCGGATGCCCATGTCCCGGGCACAAAACCAGGAATTCGTGAGCCTCATATTGTAGGTGTGAATGGTGGCCTTGGGACTGGCAGTGGTTCCAGAGGTGAAAAACATCATGAAGGGATCGTCAGGTCGAGGTTCGACGGACAAACTCCGGGCCGGAGTCTGCTCCAATCGCTCAAAGGGAATCCCTTCCTCGCGATCCGGCTCACCTACCGCGACGATCTGCTTCAGACCCGAGAGACGACTCTTGATCTCCAGGGCCATGTCCAGATAACTGAAGCCTTTCACTGAAGGACCCACCACCAGCCAGGAACTCTCGGAAAAATCCACAATGTGCTGGGTTTCAGCCCCTCGATAGGCCAGGTGAATGGGGTTGAAAACGGCCCCGCATTTTGCCAGCGCGTGGTGAAGTACAATAAATTCAGGTCGGTTGGCTAACTGGCAGGAGACCACATCTCCCGTCTTGACCCCGATTTCACTCAGACCCGACGCCACACAGCTGCTCCGATGGTCCAGCTCGGTCCAGCTCAGCCTACCGCCATCCCAGATCAGGCTCGGACCATCGGGATCCCTCTGGACATTTTCCCGGAGAAGTTGAGGCAAAGTCTTATCCAACCAGTACGATTCAGACTGACTCATCTTGAGTTCCGATGCTCCCCTTATTCCACAACATCCGGCAAGGTCCATCCGGTTTTGTCTCCGGGGACCTTATAGTACAGCCACTCCTGATGAGGGTTGGGTTTGACGCCTCGGATCCAGTTGTCCATCTGAAGAAAGCCCTTTCGCCACCAACGCCACCTGGGAATTCCCCAGGTAATGATCTGGGCCCACCAGGTATCGGGAAGATTCCACACGCAGGAGGTGAAACAACGACTGCAGTCATTGAAACGATCCCGATTGGCGACCCAGTACTGCATGCATTTTTTGTTGTCCAGAACCCACTTTTCAACGTTGTGTTCGACTACTTTTTCGCCGTAGGGAATGCATTGGGCCGGACAGTTGATGGCACACTTGTTGCAATCGGTACACATGGCCTGAACGCCGACGTCAATGGGACTGTCCAGGGCCAGCGGTAGATCAGTGGTCACGGTTCCCAAACGAATACGCGGCCCGAATCGACGGGTGATGACATTGCCGTTGCGAGCCATCTCGCCGATACCGGCTTCAACGGCGATGGGGATGTGAATCACCTCTTCGTCGATCAGAAAATGAGACTTGGCAGACCAGCCGATTTCTCGAATCCATGCCGCCAGGCTCACCGCCACCTTGGCTGCCTCCAGATACCCTTTCCCCGTACTGGCATTGTCGATGAAACTCGGGGAATTACTGTAGTTTTCGCGCTCCATCGAAACCGCCACGGAAATGGCGTACTTGTGTTTGATGTTGATCGGTTCTCCGGCGACTCCCTTGTGATGGTCGATCCGCAATCCCCGGTGAGTGAAAACAAAGGCCTGGTTCAGCTGGCAGATTCCCACCAGTTCCGCGCCCAGAAATTCCGCCACGCCCTTGATGATCTCGGACATTCGCTGAGGATTCTTGACCTCGGTTCGCTTGGGATTGAGGGGCCCATCGGACACGGCACGCCAGGAACGCACCGGAGAGTTTTGTGCTCTGAATTCCGGGTAGAAGATGCGCCGAAAGGGGTCTACCGACTCGGTGGTCCATAGTTTCTGAACTCGCTCACCCAGCCCTCCCATGGCGGCCTGAGTATGGAGCTCATCCCTTTGATCCACTCGGCGTAAGGGGCCCACTACACGGGTGGTTGGTTTTGAGACTTTCTTTGACATGAACCCTCCCTCTGACTCGATGCAAACATCAACCGATGATCCAGGCCATCAGCTTACGAGTTGCTCATCCTCAAAGTTCGTATGAGCAGTTGCCGGTTTTCCGGGATCGTGGAAGCTGTCGGGATAGTAATCACGGAAATCACCCACCACACGGTCATAAGGAAAGTCCGACCAGATCCCATGGTCACAGACATACTCCATGTGCCGACGGCCCTTGCCGTCAATGGGTTGAAAGAGCGCATCCGATGTTCCATCGAATTCAGTGGGAAGCACGTGGAAGCGTTCACACAGTTCGATATTGAATGCAGGTGCCGCCTTGAGCCACCGCCCATTCAAATAGAGAACGGCATAGCCATGGTGAAGAAAGAGATTCTTGCCTCCCATGACAAGCCGCAGCCGATCGGTACAAAGGTGATTGACCACATTGGACAGGCCGATGGCCGAGTGAATCTTCACGGCTCGGGCGGCCGCCGCCAGGAGGTTGGCCTTGGGGAGGCAGAACCCCGCCTTGACGGCCAGAAGATTGCTGGCCTGGTAGGAACTGCGGTCCAGTTTGTCTCGATACGGGTCGTAGCGAATGGTATCGCGCACCGCGTAGTAAAGGCTGACGGCTCTCTCGACATCGGTCTCGGAGGAACGGGTTGCCTCCTCCGCAAACTCCCGAACGGCTTGAACCTCGAAATCGAAAAACTCAGTCGGCTTCAGGTACTCAGGGCTCGGCTCGGGCGTACCGGTCTTCAAAAATTCCATGCCCGTATTATTTTACGCTCATGCGGTTAAGTTACAAAGACCTAAGCAGGATGATCCGGCTTGAATCAGGGATTCTCTATCGGGGTGAGAGGCCCTGTTTGGCGAGCCATTCCAAAATGATCCCCATGACCTCGTCCTCCCGGCCGGTGAACGTATGAGACTCTCGGGCCATTTCGCCGTTTCGGATATCCGGGAGTAGAATGTACTCTAAATTTGCATTGGCCGCCTCCAGCAATTCCTGGGCCGGAGGGAGCGTCCCGGGCAACGGATCGGCCGGATCTCTGATGGCCAGAATCGGCCGGTCGCCCACGTCCTTGAGAATCTCGGCCGGCACCGCCTCGGAATCGGGCCCCCGCTTGTCCAGGAAGCTTTCGTAAGAGGATGCGGCGGGCCTTCGCCCCCCGGGCATCGGGGGAATCCAGAACGAGTCGCTTCCCCTCCCCTCACTCACTCCCTGGCGGGCCTCGGCTACCATCTGCTGGTATTTCTCGGGACTGCCCACAGCGCCCCGAGTACCTACTCGGTAATCCCCCACGGGCGCCAGGAGGATCATGGCTTTGATCCGCTCGTCATCGGTCGCCCTCACATAGTAGGGAGAGGTCACCGTGCCAAAGCTGCGGCCGGCCATCACCACCGTCTCGACTCCACGATCAACCGCCAAATCGACGGCATAGCGATGGTCCATGGCCGCGGCCTCCACGGTCTGGTATCCAAAGCTGCTTCCGTGATCTCGACGGTTCAGGGAGACCACCAAATAGCCTGCCTCGGCCAGTTCGTCGCCCAACCACACCAGCATGTCGGAGTAAAACTCCCCCGAGGTGCCCTGGGCTAGAACGATCCCGGTCCGAGCCGATCCACCGGCCGGAGTCCAGACAACGCCGTGCAGCGTCACGTTGTCATCGGTTCTCACTCGAACCAGTTCCTGGCGCACCTCGTCTTCACTGGCGGGTGATACCACCTGCTCGGAGGCAGATCCGCACCCGGAAGTCATAAGGAGAAGAATCGGTAAACCAATGGCCGAGATGAGTTTCATAAGACTTGGTCCTTTCACTTCTACAGGCATGATACGTGTCCGTTGGGTATACCACTTCGCACCTCGAGCATCAAATCCTCTCCCTGGCAGAGGCCTACCAGGTGTGACCGGAGTGTGGGAGGCGCCTCGGCCGCTGGTCTTCGACCAGCGCGTTTCAAGTTTCACGTTTCACGTTTAACGTTTCACGAAAGAAAGAATGAAGTCCTGCGCCGAATCCGGATGCCGCTACATGGGGTTTGCCAACTGATCAGTGGGCGCACGCCGTGCGCCCCTACCTTTCTTTTCGTGGAACGTGGAACCTGGAACGGGGGCGAGTGAAGCGAGACCGCTCATAACAGAGCGGCCGCTACATTGGGCTTGCCTCCTGATCGGAGGGCGCACGCCGTGCGCCCCTACCTTTTTTTTGTGGAACGTGAAACCTGGAACGTGGAACGCACCGGCCGAAGGCCGATGCCCGGGGCCAGCGGTCAGCCGGTCAGCTCTTCTTCAGTTTCTTCAAACCCGAAGGCTCATACCGAAAGAACAAACCATCTCCCCGGTCAATTTCGTAGGTGACCTTGTTGAAGTCGGTCACCTGCCCCCAGAAAAAACCATCATGGATGATCCCCTCTTCCCCGGTCGGGATCAACTGAACCGCATCTCCCAGATTGATGTCTGCCTCCGAGAACGGCAGCCGGGCATAAGCACTCGGATAATCCTTCAGACTGACCAGAACATCGGCCTCCTTGGCCAGCTCCAGAATCCACTCCAGGCCCTCCTCCTCCACCCAGTGGCGACTGTAACTGATGGAGTTTTTGAGTGCCTCCTGTTTTTTATCGTACCGATGTGAACCCTCGAAAGGCACAGCCATCACCTTCCCTTTCCCGCGGAAGGTAAGTTCAAAGGAATCGCTCCACTTGCCTTTTTCATTTTCGTATCCTTTGAAATCGCAGTCCCAGCCCTTGTAATAGGTCAGTTCCTCAACCGCAAATTCATCGTCGGGAGGCGACAGGTAGTGGGAATATCCGGTATTTCGAACGGCCGGATCGGTCGTCAGTTTCAGGGGTTCTACTTTCTTCATCTCTTTTTCAACTCCGGGTTAAATCACACATTCAGATTCATCACTGAGTTCGGCATGAGTGATCTCATTAATGTCCCCCGCATTATCAGAAGACATAGGAGTATAAAAGAGAACACCATTGCTTTTCAAATGTCGGCTGGTCTAGGATCTAGAACAGCTTGGGGGGGCCGCTTATGGTCGGGACCGTCATCGTGACGTGATGGCCTTCGGAAAACCCCATCAAACGAGGAGGAAGGATGAGCACAGATTCACGAAGTCGTCGAAAAAAGGAGCTGGTGGTCTACCTGCTGGCTGCCACCCTCATGATCATCCGGGTGGACTTCTGGTGGTGGAACCAGGAGATGCCCATGGTTCTCTTTGGATGGATCAACGTCCCCATGCTGTATCAATTTGGAATTTGGATAGCAGGATTTATGCTGGTGATCTACGTCGCCAACTACATCTGGACCGATTAGGAGGTCAACGTGACTCAGCAGGTAGCAGTAGTTCTGGCGATGTTGGCGGCTTACATGGCGGTCATTATCTTCATTGGTTATTACAGCTCGCGTTTCAGCCGAGGGACCATGGAGGACTACCACATGGGGAGCCGCAGCTTTAAGTCCTTCGTCCTTTTCTCCGCCGTGTTTGGAGCCAATATTTCAGCAGTAACGCTGGCCGGCGCTCCCGGGGCGGCTTACCATGCAGGTTGGATTGTGTGGCCTTACTTTGCCACCAGTTGGGCCTGGTGTACCCCCCTCCTCTTCTATACGGTGGGCAGTCGATCATGGCTTCTGGGCCAGAAGTTTGGCTACATGACCGTCTCCGAGGTGGTGGGTAATCGGTGGAAGTCGCCGTCTCTGGCCATTATATTGAGTCTGACTCTGATCATCTACACGATCCCCTATCTCATGACCGGCCTGCTGGGAGCCGGCCGCACCCTGGAGGCCCTGACCGACGGATATGTGAGTCTCAACTTGAGCATGATTCTGGTTGCAACGGCGGTACTGACCTACCTGCTTCTGGGCGGAATGCGAGGGGCGGCCTGGGTCAACACCTTTCAGACCACCATTTTCATGGTGGGTAGTATCGCCATTTTTGTCGTGATCGCCAACGCCCTGGGGGGCCCGGCTGAGGCCACCAGGCGCGTCCTGGAGGAAACTCCGGAACTCATCAACCGGGATAGGATGTCGATGCGTCAGTTCTTCAGCTACGGACTCATCGTAGCCTTTTCACCCATAGTCTTTCCTCAGCTCTTCATGCGGCTGCTAACGGGGAAAGATCCCAAAACGCTGAAGCGAATCATGTGTTTTTATCCCATCCCTTCTCTGGTCATGATGTTTCTGATGGCCACCCTGGGGATGTGGGGCAGTTCCGCTATCAAAGGCCTCAAGGGCGCCGAATCGGATGCCATCTTGCCCCTGCTGCTGACCGAATACACTCCCATCTGGATGATGGGTATTCTGGGAGCCGCGGCCTTTGCCGCCATGATGTCCACCATGGATTCGCAGCTGCTGAGTGTCACCACCATGATCACACGAGATTTTTTCTCGCGCAGCCGTCTCAAAGATGCCTCCGACGCAACCATGGTGCGCATCAGCCGAATCCTGGTATTCGTTCTGGCAATCCTGGCCCTGATTCTGGCTGTTTTGAGTCCAGCTGGAATCATCACCATCATTGAGTTCGCCCTGGGAGGGTTTGCCTGTATGCTGGCACCCGTTATCGGGGCCCTCTACTGGAGGCGCTGTACCTCTCAGGCGGCCATCTGGTCGGTTCTCGCCTCCCAGTTCTGCCTTATCGGTCTGGAGACAGGCCTACTCCCGGAAAGTTTAAAATTTGGGTTTTTGTCGGGTCTGCCCGGCATTGTGGTGAGCATTGTGGTGCTGGTGGTGGTCACTTTTCTGACCTCACCCCCTCAAGATGAGGGCACACGTGAGTACTTCGCGCTGTTTTCAGAAGCCCGGCAAAAGAACTCGTCGGAACAAGCTCAGTCTTGAACAAGCGGTCTGAGGTCTCACAAGGGGCATGAGATCTCAGACCGCAACCGTGCACCGATGAAGCTAAGGGAACTTTCCATCATCCAGTATCAGAATGTGAGTCCCACCCCGGAGGTGTACAGACTCTGGCTTTCCCTGGACTCATTCAAAAAACAGCTCGAACATCTGGCGTCCCACGACTTCCAGGTTCTCTCTATTGATGATGCCCTCGACTTCATGGAGAGAAAAAAGTCGGTAGAGAATAGACGCCCGATTTCTCTCACCTTCGATAATGGATATCAGGACTTTCACACCCACGTCTATCCTCTTCTCCGCCAATATGGCTATCCTGCGACACTTTTGATCTCACCT
>JAZFRU010000333.1:0-8493 GCA_036445815.1 Acidobacteriota bacterium
GGCGCTTGGTCTGAAGTCCGCCTTTTCCGGGGACAGATAGAGAAAGGTTACTGGACAATGCAGAGTTTTCTGGACATGCGTTGGCGCATCGCGCTCATGCTGTGTGCGATCACCACCATCAATTATCTGGACCGCCAGGCCTTGTCAGTGGCGGCGCCTGTATTGATGGAGGAGTTTTCGATCAGCAATACCCAGTACGGCTGGATCGGATCGGCCTTCCTCTTCGCCTACGCCCTGGGGCAATTACTGACCGGTCCCTTGATTGACCGTCTGGGAACGAAACGCGGTTTCAATCTGGCCGTTGTCGTGTGGAGCCTGGCGGGTATTTTACATGTGTTCAGTCGAGGTTTCTGGAGTTTGTTCAGTCTGCGGGGATTGCTGGGATTGGGTGAAGCCGCGAATTTCCCCGCCGCCTTGAAGGCTATCGCCGAGTGGTTTCCCCGTGCCGAGCGCTCCATGGCTGTCGGTATTCTCACCGTGGGGCCAGGCCTCGGGTCGGTCCTTGCACCCCCTTTGCTGGGCTCTCTCATTTATTACGTGGGCTGGCAATCGGCCTTTATCGTTCCGGGAGTGCTGGGTTTCGTCTGGGTATGGTACTGGCGGCGGATGTACCATCTCCCTGAGGTTCATCCCCTGCTGTCCTCCCGGGAACGGACTTTGATTCTGGAAGGACGGGACGATTCGACGACAGAGACCGTACCCCAGAGGCTGACCGACTTTCTTCGCTACCGAGAAGTCTGGGGGTTGATGCTGAGCCGGTTCGTCTCCGACGGAGCCTTTTATTTCTTTGTTTTGTGGCTGCCTGCCTATCTTGCTTCAGAGCGGGGTTTCAATATTATCGAGATCGGTCTCTTTGCCTGGATTCCTTTTCTTGCCGCCGATCTGGGAAGTCTGGCCGGCGGCTGGGCCGGTCAGAGATTCATTCAGCGTGGCATGAGCGTGAATGCGGCCCGTAAGTGGGTCATCTGGATAGGGGCCCTGATGGTGCCTGTGGCACTACCGGCTGTGACGGCAAGTTCTCCGGGAGTGGCCATTGCCTTGATCGCCGCGGCCATGTTTGCCATTCAGGTCAAGGCGTCGAGCCTGTTTGCTCTACCCGCTGATTTGTTTCCAGCTCGAGATGTGGCGACGGTTTGGGGCCTGTACGGGGCGGTCGGCAGTTTCGGTGCCATGGCGTTCAATGTCGTGGTGGGATGGACAATTGATGAGTATTCTTATCTGCCCGTCTTTATCGCCGTGGCGGTGATGCATATCGTCTCGGCCGTCTTGATCAATGTTTTGGTGCCTGAAATCAAAATGCTGCCGGCTGTCCGTCGAGACACGGCGATCTGAGCGTCGTTGTCGAAAGAAGGTGGAATGGGGGGGCTCGCCTTTCCCTGAACGGTTGAAACATCATTCACGAGGTGCTCGACCTCCTGCGTTTCCTCCAGGTTACGTTTATTCGGGGGCATCGGCAGATCGAATGAGTGCACCACGGGACATCGATAGGAGATCTGATTCAACAGGCAGCCGGGAGAATGTTGAGCAGCGAGATTCGACAGACGATGGTTCTGGCAGGGCCATTGATTCTGTCGCAGCTTGCCCAGATGTCCATGTCCTTTGTCGACACCGTCATGGTGGGCTGGTTGGGAAGTCAGCAGCTGGCCGGTGTGGCAATCGGCAGCGCTATCTTTTTCCCCATCCTCATCATTAGTTTGGGGATCCTGATGGCCGTCAGCCCCATGGTTTCCCAGGGTTATGGAGCCGGCGACATACAGACCGTCGGTCGCGCCGTGCGTCAGGGGCTATGGCTTGCAACCTTCCTGGCGGTTCCCAGTTGCTGGGCGATGTGGAATGGAGAAATGCTGTTGTCCTGGATGGGCCAGGAAGAACCCACCATCGTCCTGGCAGAGGAATATTTGCATGCAATCGTGTGGGGAGTGTTGCCGGCGCTTGGATTCGGAGTCCTTCGGTATTTTGTCGAAGGTCTATCGCGACCTCGGGTGGTCATGGTGATCGCGATTGTTGCCATGGGTCTCAATGTCATTGCCAACTATGTTTTGATGTTTGGAAAACTGGGATTGCCGGCCCTGGGGCTTGCAGGCTGCGGTTGGGCCAGTACGCTGGTCTTCTGGAGCATGTTCTTGGCTTTGGCGGTGTTCATTGGAGCCCGCAAGGAGCTGGCTGTCTACCGAGTGTTTTCGCATCTGGGTAAACCCGATTGGCACTACTTTGCGGAAATTTTCCGAATAGGATGGCCCATTGGAATCATGCAGGGACTTGAAGTCGGCCTGTTTTCCGCCACGGCTTTTCTGATGGGGCTGCTCGGAACCACTCTTCTGGCAGCCCATCAAATTGCCTTACAATGTGCGGCCTATGCGTTCATGATTCCACTGGGTCTATCCATGGCGGTATCCGTGCGTGTGGGGCAGGCGATCGGCCGCAATGACGTCATTGGTGCCCGGCGAGCCGGTCATGTGGGGATGGCACTCGGGGCCGGGTTGATGATGATTTCCGCCATCTGCTTTTGGAGCTTTCCCAGATTAATCATCTCCCTCTTTCTTGATATCGAAAGCGGAGCCAATGCTGATGTGGTGCCTCAGGCAGTCGTTCTGTTGAGCATTGCGGCCGTCTTCCAGGTTTTTGATGGTATTCAGGTGACGGCGGCGGGTGCTTTACGCGGGTTGAAAGATACGCGAACGCCGATGGTTGTGGGAGTGGTTGCATACTGGTTGGTGGGGTTGAGCTGCGGCTACGTGCTGGGCTTTCAACTGGGTTGGAGAGGCGCCGGTCTGTGGTGGGGGCTGGTTCTGGGGCTCACAACGGCCGCTGTCTTGCTGTCGTGGCGATTCACTACCCAGACCAGGGGGTTGATCCTTGCAGGGGCTGGTCGGTCATGAGCTGGCCTTCCCGGAAGGCTTTCACGGCACAGGTGCCAAACAACGATCCCCGGGCATTGGATGAGGGGAGGTCCTCTTGACGCACCTCTGCAGTCTCAGGCGGGCACTGGATCCGATTTTTCCGATAGGCATCTTCCGCGGTGTATACTGAATTCAAGCATTCTGAGGCCTCTACTCAGCAAAGAATCAGATTAGGAGTTGCCAGGTGGTGCAGGTGGACAAACTGAAGGAGGAGAGAGAGACGGCAATCCACAACGATCTCCAGCAGAGTGAATTGGTCAACACTCGATTGCTTAAAGACGTTGGAATTGAATCCGTTCTGGGTCTCCTCGAGAACTGTCCGATCAAAAAGTTGAAAGCCGGGGAAATACTGATCAGCGCCGGCCAGAGGAATCACACCGTCTATTTTCTCCTTTCGGGCCGTGTACAAATTCATCTGAAGCTTCACATGCAACCCATTGCGACTCTGGAAGCCGGAGAGACGGTAGGGGAGATCTCTGTCATCGATGGTCGAGTGACAACGGCGAACGTGGTCGCGGAAGTGGACAGCCGTGTGCTGGAACTTGACGAGCCCACCTTCTGGTCGCTCGTGGATGCCTCCGCTGGTGTTGCTCAAAACCTCATGTATATGCTGGCGAATCGTTTGCGGCATGGGGACTCGCTCATTTCGACAGGGCAGGAGTTTCAGCTTGAATATGCCCGATACACCATCTTGGATGCAGTTACGGGTCTGCATAATCGCCGCTGGTTTGACGTCATGCTGAGTAAGCAGATGAACCGTTGCAAGCAGGGTGATATGTGCCTGTCACTGTTACTCGTGGGCATAGACTATTTCAAGAGATACAACACAACCCATGGTCGAGTCTCCGGTGACCGCGCGCTACACACCGTTGCCTGGACTTTGAGAGGCAGTCTGCGTCCAGGTGAACTGATGGCTCGCTATGCTGGAGAAAAGTTCGTGGTGCTATTGCCCAGCACGGATGTGGAAAACGCTCGGCCACCAGCTGAGCGACTTTCTCAGGCGATCGGCGAGTCAAAAATACACAGTCTGGACCGGAAGCTTCTTCCCTCCATCTCAGCCTCGATTGGGATCGCTCAAATGACCAGCGAAGACACCGAGACGTCCTTTGTCGCCGTCGCACGTCGGGCTCTGCGAGATGCTCAAAAGAAGGGCGGTAACCGGGTGTCGTTCGGTCCGGAAGGATAAAGAGGTTGGCGCATCTCGAATGGCTGTAGTGTGTCCAGGGCACCCCCTGAAATGGCTTGATCGATGTGGGTAGGAAGGCATGTACCGTTGTTGATTGTAACAACCTGTGCCACGGGAAACATCCCCAGGGCCGCCTCGTGTCCTTTCCCCGTTCCTCTTGCCTCAGCCACACAGGTGAGGTGGCAACCGTACCAACAGAACACTGCATTCCTCAGGATCGGGCAAGTGGCGACCTCAGGGCAGGTCTATCCACTGGGACGTCCCGGGATGAGTGGGACTCCGGAGGCCCGGATGCCCGGATGCTGAAGATCACGCCTGTCGGCGGGAAGAATCGGGGAGGACTGGGTTCAATCGGAGACCTCCACCCCCTCCCCGGTTGCCCACAGCCAACCCGGCGTTTATCCTAAGGGGCGATATGAGAGTACCTTTTGTGACACATACCCTTCAGAAGCTGGTTGGATTCGACACGATCATGGCTGCGGCTATCGGGGTGGCATGGATTTGCGGGGTGCCGCTGCTGGCACAGGGTGCTGCCTCCAGGACCCTGGAGAACTGTTTTGGGGTCGGCACGATGGTGCAGGGACGACTTGTGGGGCCCGAGGACTGCCGGATTACTCGGGAGATCCGGATTGCCAATGCCCATGGAGTTCCCTATAGACGGATTGAGATGGGAGTCAGCGGTTCGATTGACGGTTACGCGGTCAAGAATGGACCCAGGGTCGTGAACTTCACCGATGTTCCTGAACTCGGAATGGGCCAGAAAGGAAACCTGGGCCCCTACTATCACGGAGTGGGGGTGTACCGTTCGGACAAGGGGAGTGGGATGACCCTCTTTTTTCCGGAGTCTGCCGAACAGTGGAACGGAAAACTCTTTGTCATCGTTCACGGGGGCACCCGGCCTTATCAACCCATTGGTGAACTGGTTCCCAGAACGTCGAATCGATTCAACCCCTTGATGGGAGCCAATCATTATGCCGGCTTGATGATCGACAAGGGCTATGCCGTGGCCTACACGCGCCGCCTTGTCACCAGTAGCCGATTGTCCGATGCCGGAGAGCACGGTGAGCCTGTGACTCTGGACGACGGATCCATCCTTTTGGGCAGGAGCTATGGGAATCATGTGGGTATGATCCGGGACTGGACGTTAGTGGCCGTCAACCTCGTGGAGTCAAAGCTGAAACGAACTCCAACTCGGACCTACTTCTATGGCATCTCGAGCGGCGCTCAGTTGGGGCGTTTATTCAACTATGCCCCCGACGCAAATCTCGATGCCGAGGGAAGGAAAGTCTTTGACGGGATGCTGTTGAACGACAATGGAGGCGGGTGGTTCTCGCCGATCATTCCTGGAGTGTTTGACCTTCTGCCCGCCCTGTCGGCGGTGCGTTCGGGTGAAGGAGACGGTTTCTTTTTTCTTCGACCCGACCCGCTGGATCAGCTTGTCTTCGCAGACGCTCATGCCAGAGATTTCGCCCATCAGATTGATATTCAACATGTGGGATATCCTAGAGGACACTTCCTGACAGGCAATCCACTGGACTCCCTTTTTGTGGACACTTATTTTTCCGCCAAAGGGGCGAATGCCCGGCTTCTCACTGAAAAGGGCTTGACGTCGAAGACCCGGACCTACGAAATTATCGGCACCGCCCATTTTGATGCAGGATATCTGGTGTCTTCCGGATGGTCTCCTCAAAACCTGGATTTGGGAGGTGTGTTTGATGCCTTGATTGACCTTTTGGACAACTGGGTGGATCAGGCAGTAGAGCCTCCACCCACACGATCCGAGTCGCGTCAATCGGGTCTTGCAGCTTCGGAAGAAGCCCGGCAGGGCGGGATTCAGTTGCCTGAAATTGCCTGCCCCACCGGAGTCTACTTTGAATTCCCTGTGGGTGGAGGGAGAGTTGGGCTCACAGGCTTTCAGGATTATCTGCGGGTCGCCTCCGCGGCTGTTTCCGGTAGGTTCTCCTCAAACGACGAGGAGCAACTCGAACCCATGGATCGCCGGGGTTATCCGGTGGACATGAATCATAACGGAATTCGGGATCGTCGCGAGACCTTGACCGAGGCCTGGCAGAGACGGGGTCGAGAAGGAGAGAGGTACGGTACTCTCGAGGATGGCGAGACCTTCACCTCGGCTCTCTATGTGGAGTGCGTTCGTGGTGTAGCCACCGACCTCTTTGATCAGAGACTGTTGAGCCGAAGTGCCATGCTCGATTACATTCAGAAAGCGACGGACTTTTAGCTGGATCCAGGTTCTCGATTCTAGCCCAGGCCCGATAGCCATACGTCGTTGGGAGGATTCGAAAAAGGCTCTAATCAGACAGATTCTTGGGAGAATGTTTCCTTAACAGGCTTACCAGAGACTGTGCGGCACTGGGAACCGCAACCCTTTTCTCCAACACAATCTCACGAGCCGAAACCTCCTGGTCGTAAAGGTCCTTGTTGGCTCCGCTGTCCTGACGGAGAGTCGAACCCTTCAAGGAAACTCCGGCAAACAATCCTTTGGAACGGGCGTAAGTAAGGATTTCGGCCTGCATGTAGGCGTCTGTAGCCACTTCGCCGGATCGGCCCTTGGGACCCGCTGCTGCCATGGCGTCAGCCCCCAGTTTCACCTTGCTGCTGAGCAGCGAGTCAGCTCCCTTTTTATTCATGACCAGCAACAGGTAATCCGAGGATGATCCGCCCAGCTGAAATCCGATGCTGGCCCCTTCCAGACGGTACATTGCAGGGGCTCCCCAGGCACCGGTGAAGTCCTCGCCTCCCCGGCATGTCATGACACCCTTTCCATAACTGCCGCCAAATCCAAAGGCCAGTTTTTTCACCGAGGGCATGATGACCACACATTCAGCCCTGTCCAGAAGTTCGTTTGGCACGTTATCGGGAACGTCGAGGATTTCTTCCAGGATGGTGGTGCACTTCTCGATGCGCTCCTGTTCATCTTTGCTGCCGGCAAAGGCAAAGTAGGGGACCAGGAAAAGACCTGCCATTGAAAGCAAGATTCGGGTGGGTTTCAACATTGTGCATATCTCCAGTTGGACACGTGGAAGAAGCCTGGGCTGTTTCTCCTCTTTAGTTTACCTTACCCCGGTCTTGGACCGTTTTCCGGGTTTCCAGGATGCCGCTTCACGCCGGGGGGGAGGCGGGACGGTGTTGCGCCAACAAGAACAATGAAAAGGATTATTTCAAAGGAGTATAAATCGATATAGATAAGGTCAAATCTTGACTGTTAGAGTTCGGTTGACCTCATCTCGATGATCGCCAGTACATGGTCAGAACCCGACGGGTTCTGACCTCTCTACCGAACTCCCACCGGCAACAGTCCCTGGATATTGAGCCTGATCCGGTAGAGGCCGGTTCGGGCAGTGATGTAAAGAGTCTTGCTGTCTTTATCGCCCCAGGCCAGATTGGAGGGAACCTCATCGACCTCGATGGTCCCGATGTGCCTTCCTTCAGGCGTGAGAATAAGGATCCCTCCGGGACCCGTACAGTAGAGATTGCCGGTTGCATCCAGCTTCATCCCATCAGGCCCGCCGGGGGCGGTTATTTCCGTCGCATCGAAAAGGACGCGCCCGTTGGAAATGGCCCCGCTTTTCTCGACGTCGTAAGCCATCCAGACCTTTTGTTGTGGGTCGGTGTTTGCGATGTAAAGAATCTTTTCGTCTGGTGAGAATGCCAGGCCATTGGGGCGAGACAACTCCCGCGTCAATACCGTAAGGGTACCGTCGGGATCGAGCCGGTAGACTCCGTTGAAATCAATCTCTTTCTCAGGAGACTCGTCCTGGCCCTGCAGGCCATAAGGCGGATCAGTGAAGTAGAGGGCTCCCGAACTGTGGTAGACCAGGTCATTAGGACTGTTGAATCGGTCTCCCTGGAACCGTTCCACCAGGGTTTCACGGTCCCCGCCCCCCAGAGACATGCGGGCCACACGACGGTTACCCGTCTCCAGGATCACCAGGTTGCCTGATCCGTCCAGGGTGAGACCGTTCGGGCCGATGGAGCGCGGTTCTGGGGGTGAAGGCCCGTTGAAGACAGGAGTTAGAAAGGGCTCGGATTGGGCTCCGGGTGCCCATTTGAGAATGGCATCCCCTCGCACATCGCTAAACAGCAGGTAGCCGGGATCCTTGACCCATACAGGGCCTTCGATAAACAGGAATCCTTCGTCGATTTTCTCGACTCTGGAATCGGCAGGCACGATGTCGGTGAATTTTAGATTGTTGACCGTGACGGTTCCCGCACCCGGGCTGGGCCCGGTTTCTTCGGCAGGAGTCGTCGGGGCACAGGATAGGACCAGAAAACCAAGAAGAGAGACCCCAAAAATTCGATTCATCATGGGGCCAGTATGGCACATGGAAGTCCCGGTTTGAACCACGGAAGTTGCTGTGATCCGTTGCCTTCACACCCGTGTCTCCG
>JAZFRU010000334.1:0-3149 GCA_036445815.1 Acidobacteriota bacterium
GGCCGTGCGCCCTTCCGGATTGGGAGCACTGAAGCCTCGATTTCAGGGAACCCCTACAATGAGCGTGCCTTCCCTCTTTTCGTCAAACGTTAAACGTGAAACTTTAAACGTCAGGAGCGACCGAGCGACGGCGAGGTCGCTCTTGGATGTCTCCTTTCTTCCTGCTAGAATTGAGGGATCGTCAATGCCAACCGTTGGAGGATAAAATGACACGAAAAATCTGGGTCAGTTGTTTTCTCATCTTACTTTCTTCCGTCGTCGGATTTTCTCAGGCAATTCCAGAATTGGTTGCCGAGCAGGGATATGCCGACACCATTATCGTGAACGGGAAGATCGTTTCGATGGATGACCGCAGTATCGTTCCGGATACGCCTGGAAATATCTATCAGGCCATGGCCATCAAAAACAAAATGATCATGGCGCTGGGGACAGAGGCCGAGATGCGACGACTGGCCTGGTCCGGAACTCAGGTTTTGGACGTGGGCGGCAGAACGGTCATTCCCGGCCTGGTTCAAACCCACTACCACACCTTTACCAGTGCGGGAGCGATGTATGGCCCTCAGGTCGGTCTGGTGGACCCCAGTGTCAAACTCACCATGGAAGCGGAGAGCAGTCCGGAGGCTACCGCCAAAAAACTGAGAGACGTGCTGGTGAATGCCATCGAAACACAGGACATACCCAAGGGGACATGGATCACGGTTGCTTTGAACGAATCCAGAGAAAATGCTCCAGGCACGGCGCGAACCTGGCTTTATATGGGCCGGCTTAATAAGAGACAGATCGATGGGGTCACTCCGAGTCACCCGGTTCTGGTCACGACCCGTCTTCAGGGGATCTTCAACAGCGCAGCCATTTCGGAGCTGACCGAGGTCTTTCCGGACTGGGAGGAGAGCACCGATCTGGAAAATCGTCCGGGAGCCGGCAATGACGGATATGCAGCCGTTCCCGAGATCCATGGGATGACCTGGGAGTACTGGTGGAAAGATGAGCCCGTCGAAAAGTTGGCCGAGACGCTCTGGTTGAAGGGCCAGGATGTGATCGCCGAGGGCATCACCACGGTGGCGACTCGCATCCTTTTCCCCAGAGTGGTTGCCGCCTACCACCACCTCAATCGGGAAAACAGGTTGCCCCATCGGTTGGCTTACTACATCGAATCGCAAAGAGGGAACTTCTGGAACCTGAAATCCATTCATGAGTTCTACAAAGGGATGGGTGCCCCCTGGACCAGCCATGCCGCCGGTGGCGAGATGATGTGGCTCAACGGCATGTGCAACGAAATCTGGGATTCCATTTACAATGAAGTGTGTCTCGGGCCGGATATGCCGAATGTTCCTGCTGACATCAAGGCCCGCGAGCGGTGTCCGGCTCCCGGAACCAAGCCGTGGGAATCATACAAGGAAGCGATCGTGCATGGATGGCGTCCCGTGCAAGGTCACGCCACCTCCAGTCATGGAGCCCGGCTCTATATTGAGATGATGGAGCAGGCGATGGAGGAGGGCGGCTATTCGGTGGAGTATATGCGCGGCCTCAGGACCACTCTGGAGCACAATATTCTGCTGGGCAATGTTCCCGACGTGATGGATGGGATCAGGAAGTACGGGATCATGATCAATGTCAACATGGGGATGCTGGCCGGAGTGCCCCAGAATATCAAGGACTATGGAGAAGAGTTGAGACCGTTCGCCATGCCGGTCAAGACCTGGATCAACGAAGGCGTCCGGGTTACCTTTGAGGCGTCAGGGACTGACTTCTGGACTCCCATTCACACCTTGATCACACGAGAGGTGCAGTTGCGGCCGGAGATCGGCGGCGCCCCGTCCGATGTCCCACTGGGTAAGGTGACGCTGCTTCCAGGTGAAGGAGTGGATCGGGTGACCGCCCTGAAGATGGCCACCACCTGGGCCTCTGAATACATGCTTGCCGAGGACACCATTGGAACCCTGGAACCAGGAAAATATGCCGACTTCGCCGTTCTGGACAAAGATTTTTTCACCCTCCCTGTCAGTCAAATTGTGGACCTGGAGGTCATTGCCACTGGTCTGAGTGGTGAAATCGTCTACGGACAGGATCAGCTGGGTTCGGGGAATTAAAACTCAGGGGGCAGCGCCGGTGGGCGCCGCCCCCTGACCGCTGACCGGAGCGCCGGCCTTTCGGCCAGCGCGTTCCACGTTCCACGTGGGTCCGGAATGTGGGAGGCGCCTCAGGGCGCCGAATCCGGACGGGCGCACGCCGTGCGCCCCTACAATTCTTTTCGTAAAACGTTAAACCTGAAACGTGAAACCCGTTGGTCGAAGACCGAATTAATGAGAAGGGGACGGAGTAGGGGCACACGCCGTACGCCCCTACTCAACCCATCCGGAATCACTGAGTTCTGACACGGGCTGGGCCGTGCGGCCCTACTGAGTCAACGACGAGATATGGCGGTGGACGATCTTCCACTGGCTTCCTTGCTTGACCAGCACCGCGGTCCTCCGTCTCAAGATCCGTTGGGGTGTCCCTCCGGCAGGGGTAAGGGAGCCCACCACATAATTGGTGGCGACAGCGGTCGAGGTTCCATAGATTCGTACTTCGATGTGTCGCCCTGCCAGGTTTCGGGTCAACCCCGCATCCACTCCGGCTTGTCGGCCTCTTCTCTGCTCTTCGAGGGAGTCGGTCTGTTCCAGCATTCCCCCTCCGCCGGCAAAGGTCGTGTGTCCTTCCGCGAAGAGCTCGATCCAGCCATCCACGTTGCCGGCATTGAGCGAGCTGAAATAGGTTTCAACGGCAGCTGTGACGTCATCCACATCGTCTGCCGAGGCTGGAATCAAGAACAGAACGGTGACCAGAAGGGTTAAACATGTTTTCATCGCGGACCTCCTTTGGGTGGGTAAGGCATCAGAAACTCGACCTCATGCTACGGCCTGTTGAGGCTAAAGGCAACGGCCTCCTGTCTTGCCCTTCGCCTTTACCTTGAGAGGAGGGAGGCATTCGCCCCTACGCTCCTCAATGGGAAAAGTGGAACCTGGAACGCGTCCGCGTGGAGCGAGTCCGCTCACAGATCAGTGCTTCGTATTGGCCGTGAAGTTGACCATGATATTCGTCACTTCCTGGGGATATTCGTGATAGGGAGCGTGCCCGCACTGGTTGAAAAAGTGGAGTTGAGCTTGATC
>JAZFRU010000335.1:0-4850 GCA_036445815.1 Acidobacteriota bacterium
GAGTTGGCCACGGCCCTCAACCTACAGGCTCAGGCGGGAGAGAAAATAGGAAAGCTTCTGGTGGATATCGGAGCGATGTCCGAAGCGGACATGGTGGTGGATCTGAGTGCCTTTCTGGGTGTTCCCTATGTGATGCCCGAGGACTTTCCTCAGGTTCCGGTACTGGAGGATACCTTCTCCGAAAAGTTCATGCGCGAGTGCAAATTCATCCCCATTCGATCTGAAGCTCCCGAGCAGTTGACGATTGCCATGGCCGATCCGCACGATACCGCCACCCTGGACACCATCCGCATCTATACGTCCTACCAGAATCTCGACGTTTTCCTGGCTCCAGAGAGCGCTATTCTGGACTTGATCGAGAAGTTTTACGGGAACCAGGCCTCCAGTTTTGGTCGCATTGTGGAGGACATTGACGAGGACAACGACAATATTGGTGAAGACGCCGAAGATGTCGAACACCTGAAAGACCTGGCATCGGAAGCCCCCGTGATTCGCCTGGTCAACCTGATCCTTTCTCGCGCCATAGAATCTCGCGCTTCGGATGTCCATATTGAGCCCTTTGAACGTGATTTGAAGGTGCGCTATCGAGTCGACGGGATCCTCTACGACCAGGAGTCGCCGCCCAAGCGGCTGAAGGCCGCCATCATTTCTCGTATCAAGATCATGGCCCGCCTCAATATTGCCGAGCGGAGACTCCCGCAGGATGGCCGCATCAAGATGAAGGTACTGGGGAAGGAGATTGACCTCCGGGTATCCACGCTGCCCACCATGTACGGGGAAAGCGTGGTCATGCGAATCCTGGACAAGAGCAACACTCAAATCTACGATGTGGAGAAACTGGGATTCTCTTCCCGGATGCACGACCAGTTCGAAGATCTGATTGTACGACCCTACGGCATCATCATGGTCACCGGGCCCACCGGAAGTGGAAAGACCACCACACTGTATGCTGGGCTGACCCGGATCAACCAGCCGGACAAGAAAATCGTGACGATTGAAGACCCCGTGGAATACCAGATGGACGGGATCAATCAGATCCACGTGAATCCTCAGATTGGCTTGACCTTTGCGGCTGGACTGAGATCCATCGTGCGCCAGGATCCAGATGTGATCATGGTGGGAGAAATGCGTGACCTGGAAACGGTGGGAATCGGCATCAGGGCCGCCTTGACCGGACATCTGGTCTTCAGCACCCTCCACACCAACGATGCCCCGAGTGCCATCGCCCGAATGGTCGACATGGGGGCAGAGGATTATTTGCTGGCCTCCACCATCCTGGGGGTTCTGGCCCAGCGTCTGGTTCGGGTCATCTGTCCCGACTGCAAGGAGAGGCAGGAGGTCGAGAGCAGTTTTCTGGAGGAAATCGGGTTTCCACAAGATGGTGGAACCGAGGTTTTCCAGGGGAAGGGCTGTCAGGCTTGTGGGCAAACGGGTTATCAGGGGCGGCTCGGCATCTTTGAGCTGATGTTGATGAATGAGGAGGTTCGCCGTCTCATCCTTGCCAATGCCGATGCCCTCCAGATCCGGAAGGCAGCTCTCGAGGGCGGGATGATCAGCCTTCGGGAAGACGGTTTTGACAAGGTTAAACAGGGCATCACAACGATTTCAGAGCTCCTGAGGGTCACCCAGGATCTTTAATTCAATGGTGCACAGCACATATTTGAGGCTGGCAGGATCGTGTAGCGGCCGCTCTGTGAGCGGCTTCCGGAACGATCCGGAGCTCCGAAGGAGCGGCATTGTAAGGGCGTATCGATGCACGTTCTTCGGTCAGTTGGCAAGGACTTGTAGCAGCCGCTCTATGAGCGGCTTCCGGTTCCACGGTCATTGGATAGTGAGTAGTTAAAACATGGCATTCTTTCGTTACAAGGCGGTAACGCCCGACGGGAAGATGGTGGAGGGCACCCTGGAGGCGGTCGATCAACAAACCGTTGTGGACCGCCTTCAGGAGCAGGGTCAGCTTCCCGTGAAGGTGTCTTCTGGAGAAGATTCCGGAATGCTGAGTCGTCAAATTGAGCTGCCCTGGAAAAGAAAAAGAGTCTCGCAGGCCGAGCTTCTCATCTTCACTCAGGAGCTGTCGACTTTGATCCGGGCGGGGTTGACCCTGGATCGCAGTTTGAGGATTCTCGCCAACTTAACGGAAAATATGTATCTGAAGGAGGTTGTGGGGGAGTTGCTGAAAGAGGTCAAAAGCGGGCGTTCACTTTCTGAAGCCCTTTCCAAATTCCCCCAGGTCTTTCCGAAGGTATTCTTCAACATGGTCAAGGCGGGTGAGGTGGGCGGAGCCCTGGACCAGATTCTGGAGCGTCTGGTCGATTATCTCGAGAACGTCGAGGAGCTTCGCAGCTATTTGATCTCTGCTTTGATCTACCCCTGCATCCTGACTTTTGTGGGCGCTGTTTCCATTGTAACCATGATGTTTTTTGTCATCCCGAAATTCTCGGTCATCTTTGAAAATGCAGGGGCTCCGGTTCCATTGCCCATGGTGATCATGCTGGGGATGAGCGGAATCCTGACCGGGTACTGGTGGCTTCTGCTGGGGGTATCCTTTGGCATCGGGTACCGGTTGAAAAAACGCCTGGCCACCGAGGAGGGCCGTCTCGACTGGGATCGTAAGATGTTGCGCTTGCCGGTTCTGGGTTCGGTTTTCCAGAAGGTCGAGGTCTCCCGATTCAGCCGTACCATGGGGACATTGCTGCAAAGCGCGGTGCCTCTGATTCAATCCCTGACCATCGTCAAGGAAATCGTGAACAACACAGCTATCGCCTCGGCGATGGAAGCGATCAAATCGGGCGTGAAAAAGGGCGAAGGGTTGACGGCCCCCATCCGGGAAGCACAAATTTTCCCCAACTTCGCGATTCACCTGCTTCAGGTGGGCGAGGAAACGGGCAAGCTGGACGAAATGATGCTGCAAATCGCGGACACCTACGACCGAGAACTTCGACTGTCCCTCAAGCGGCTGGTGGCCTTGTTTGAGCCGGCCATTATTCTGGTCATGGGCCTCGTCATCGGGGTGATGGTGGTTTCCATGTTGTATTCCATCTTCAGTATTAACGATGTCCCGTTGTAAGCGAACAATGGTGCAATAACAACAATGGAGCAATAGAACTATGGGACGAAGGATGCGAAGTCAGTCGGTAGAACTTCATGAGGACCGGAGAGCCAGAGAAGGTGGGTTTTCTCTCATTGAATTAATCGTGGTCTTGGTCATTTTGGGACTCCTGGCGGGAGTCGTGGGGCCCAGGCTGTGGAACCGTGTGGGTGAGAGCAAGGCACAGGTAGCCAAGCTGCAGATCGAAGAACTGGGCAATGCCCTGGCTCTTTATCGATTTGATGTGGGACGTTATCCCAACTCATCTCAAGGGTTACAAGCCTTGGTGGAGGATTCCGGAATTCAGAACTGGAGTGGGCCCTATCTGGCCAAGAACACGGTTCCCAAAGACACCTGGGGGCGTGACTATCAATACCGTTACCCCGGCGACCGGGGCGACTATGATCTCTGGAGCCTGGGTGCCGATGGAGAAGAGGGCGGTGAGGGAGATGATGCGGACATCAACTCCTGGGAGTAACTCCCGTTCGGAAAAAGGCTTCAGCCTATTTGAGTTGTTGATCGTGCTGGTTCTGGTCGCGCTGGCCGCCGGCGTGGTCATGCCCTCTTTTTCAAGGGGACTGAGAGGTCTGGAGTTGGAAACTTCAGGGCGGGACCTGGTGACCCGAATGAAACAGGCGCGATCCCGGGCCATTGCACTGCAGGAGGTTTCCCGCATCATCCTGGTGCCGAGTGAAGAGAGCCCCGATTTTTATGTGCTTACCAACGATTTTGAGCAGGAGCTCAAACGGTTCTTGCTTCCCAAGGGGGTTTCCATCCAACTTCCGGAGGAGCAGTTCGAGGAGACTGAGGTGCGGGTGAGCTTTTATCCCAACGGCAGAAGTTCGGGGGGAGGATTTTATCTGCAGAACGAGACCAGAGAAATTGCCATCTGGGTGGATCCGATCACGGGATTCGCCCGGGTCTTGAAGGAGGAGGCGAACTGACACCGGATCGTTGATTCCCGGGATTGTTGACCATGAAAGACAAACGGGGCTTTACTCTTCTTGAGGTGGTGGTGGCGTTGTCCATCCTGGCAATGGGAGTGGCCATGGTGATGCAAATCTTCGCGGGAGGCCTCAAGAATATTCACCGCATTGACATGGCTCATCAGGCCATGAATCACGCCGAGAATGTCATGAATGAAATTCTCAGCAACCAGGCCATCGCCGGCGAGGTATCGCTGGCCGACGACCTGGATGAGGAGTTCGCCTATACGGCTGAAGTGCGATATTGGCAGGATCCGGAAGAAAGTTTTGGCATTGATATCGTCGAACCCCGTGTTTCTTTGCTGAGCGTTCAGGTCGATGTGCATTTCAAGAACGATCCAAATGGCAAGCGGTACCGAACGGTTTGTTTGAAGACGATTCCCAACGAATCGGCCGGACCGCGGCGAAACTCCGCGGACGCGATTCGGCAACTCTTCGGGTCCCGCCAATGAACAGGCTTCAGGAGAAGTGCGTAGACGCGCCAAGAGTAGCAGGTACCGCTCGTTCCGAGTGGAGAAAATGACGAATGTATTGGCGTGTGAGAGGAATGAGAGGAACAGAGAATTCAGAATCCAGAATTTGGGTTTCCGAGGACGAGGAGCAGAAGAACGTGGAACGTGAAACGTGGAACCTGGAACCGGCTGGTCGAAGACCGGCGGCCCGCGGCTTCACCCTTCTGGAACTGATCGTCGCGTTCTCCATCTTGGGTTTGATGGCCGGTGTGGTTTTCTCATCCTTCCGACTGGCGCTCAACAGTTACCAGAAAAGTCAGGAAG
>JAZFRU010000336.1:0-7337 GCA_036445815.1 Acidobacteriota bacterium
GCCACCATGGCCTCGGAGGAATTCAGTGAAGGTTCCGAGACCAAACGGCCCAACGTCCAGGTGGGAGATCCTTTCCTGGAGAAGCTGCTGCTGGAAGCATGCCTGGAAACCATGAAGACGGGTGCCGTGGTGGGAATACAGGACATGGGTGCCGCCGGGCTCACCTGCTCGACCTGCGAGATGGGAAGCCGCGGTGAGGTGGGAATTGAGGTCGAACTGGGCCGTGTCCCCCAGCGTGAAAACACCATGAGTTCCTACGAAATCATGCTCTCGGAATCACAGGAAAGGATGTTGCTGGTCGCTGAAAAGGGGCGGCAGGAAGAGGTTCTCGAGGTTTTTCGAAAGTGGGACCTGGACGCCGTTGTCATCGGCGAAGTGAGAGAGGATCCCCGCCTGACGGTCTATCACGACGGAGAAAAGGTGGCGGAAATTGCCAACGGCGCTCTGGCCGATAATGCGCCCCTGTATGATCGGCCGGCCGAACGCCCCGGTTACCTTGATGAACTTGAGATGTGGCAGGATCTCGAGCTCGAGGAGCCTACCGATTATAACGCCCTGATGCAGGAGATGGCGCGATCCCCCCATCTGTGCAGCCGCCGCTGGGTCTACCAGCAATACGATCACATGGTACGAACTAACACGGTGGTGTTGCCGGGAAGCGACGCCACCATACTTCGGCTCAAACAATCGGCGGGAGGGCTGGCCGTGAGCGTTGACGGCAACTGCCGCTTCAGCTACCTGGATCCTCGCATGGGAGCCATGCTGGCCGTCAGTGAAGCCTGTCGGAACCTGGTCTGCTCGGGAGCCCGCCCCATCGGGGCCACCAACTGTTTGAACTTCGGAAGTCCTGAAAATCCTGAGGTGATGTGGCAGTTCATTGAAACCGTTGAAGGCATTGCCTCTGCCTGCCTTACCTTCGATACTCCCATCACCGGCGGCAATGTCAGCTTCTACAATGAGACCGACCGCACACCGATTCTCCCCACTCCAGTGCTGGGAATGGTCGGCAAGATTGATGACCTCACCCTGAGACAACAATCGCACTTCGCCCACCCGGGGGATCAGATCTACCTGCTGGGTGAAACTCGAGACGATTTGGGGGGAAGCATTTACCTGGAGCAGCGGGGATTCCCGCTTCACGGCCCCTGTCCCTCGATCGATCTGGCTCAGGAGAAAGCTCTTCAAGATCGACTCCTGCAATTGATTCACACGGGTCTGATTGAATCGGCCCATGATCTGTCCGAGGGAGGATTGGCCTTTGCGCTGGCGGAGAGCTGCTTCGAGCTCAACTGCGGAGTCAAGGTGGATGTTGCCACCGATCTGCGGCCGGATCATTTTATGTTCAGTGAGACCCCGTCACGTGTGCTGGTCTCGGTGAGTCCGCAGCGGGAGCCTGATTTCACCGCGGCCGTTGCCGGTATTTCCTCAACCAAGCTGGGAGAAGTCGGAGGAAAAGCCCTGAATATCTCCATTGATAGTACACTGGTCGTCTCTCTCTCGATTCAGGAACTGTTTCGAGTCTGGGACCGGGCACTGGACGAGGTTTTCAAGATTGATTAGCCAACTGGAAGCGGACAAGTTTCACGATGAATGCGGCGTCTTTGGCATCGTCTCCCACAAGGAGGCGGCACGACTGGCCTATCTGGGGTTGTACGCCCTCCAGCACCGCGGCCAGGAATCGGCGGGAATCATCAGCACCAACGGCTCCGAAGTCTTTCATCAAAAAGGAGTGGGCCTGGTTGCCGACGTCTTTACCGATGAGACACTGGCGGGGCTGAAAGGAAACTCGGCGATCGGCCATGTACGCTACTCGACCACAGGATCCAGTTCCCTGGCCAATGCCCAGCCGATCCTCTCGGAATCGTGGCGAGGTCCGATGGCTCTGGCGCACAATGGGAACCTGGTCAACAGCCATCGACTTCGGCGGCAGCTGGAAGCCGAGGGTGCCATCTTTCAAACCACCAGCGATACCGAGGTGGTCTTGCATCTGCTGGCTCGTATGTCCGGCCAAAATCTGGATTTGGCCCTGCAAGAAGTGCTCCGTCAGATTCAAGGGGCCTACTCCATGCTTCTTCAGACTCCAGATACCCTGTATGCCATCCGCGACCCTTATGGGGTTCGGCCTTTATGCCTGGGTCGTCTGAACGGCTCCTACATCGTAGCGTCCGAGACCTGTGCCTTTGATCTCATCGGAGGTGAGTACCTCAGGGATGTTGCCCCCGGCGAAACTCTCAAAATCCAGGGACAACAAGTCGAGTCATTTTTCTTACCCCCTGCCCCTCGGCAGGCCCACTGCATCTTTGAGCACGTCTATTTTTCCCGACCCGACAGCCGGGTGTTTGACCGGAGTGTTCACCTGAGTCGTTATCAAATGGGGCGCCGGCTGGCTCAAGACGCTCCGGTGGAAGCCGACGTTGTGGTTCCGGTTCCCGACTCCGGCGTCACGGCGGCTCTGGGCTACGCCGAGGAATCAGGAATTCCCTTCCAATTCGGGTTGATCCGCAACCACTACGTGGGCCGGACCTTCATCGAACCAAAACAGTCGATTCGCCATTTCGGAGTCAAGATCAAGCTGAATCCGGTCAAAGAGCTTCTGGAGGGGAAAAGAGTGATTCTGATCGATGATTCCATTGTCCGGGGAACCACCAGCCGCAAGATTGTGGAAATGGTCCGGTCGGCCGGGGCTTTGGAGGTTCATGTGAGAATCAGTTCGCCTCCCACCATCTCTCCCTGCTATTACGGCATCGATACCCCGACTCACGAGGAGCTGATCGGTGCCAACAAAACCATCGAGGAGATCCGGGAATTCACCAAAGCCGATACCCTGAATTACCTTTCGATTGAGGGAATGAAAGAGGCGGTATCCGACAAGCAGGACTTCTGCAGCGCCTGCTTCGATGTGAACTACCCCATCGCCATCTCCCACGAGACACCTCAGAAGAATCTCTTTGAACGGGATGAGGAGAGGGGAGAAGAGGGGGAGAAAGAAGAAGAAGAGAAGAGGCTGACCGGCTGACCAGACTGACCGGGTGACCGGCGGACCAGGTGACCGGAAACTTGAACCGTGGGAGCTGAACCGTGAAACGCTCACTGACATACCGGGATAGCGGCGTGGACATTGACCGTGCCAATGAGGCGACCGATCGCATCAAGGCTCTGGCCCGATCCACCTTTAACGAATCGGTAGTCAGCGAAATCGGAGCCTTTGCCGGACTGTACCGTCCGGATCTCAAGAACATGCAGACGCCGCTGCTGGTCTCCAGCGCCGACGGAGTCGGCACCAAACTCAAGGTGGCCTTTCTGACCGGTATCCATAACACGGTGGGCGTCGACCTGGTGGCTCACTGCACCAACGACATCCTGGTTCAACGCGCCTGTCCCCTTTTCTTTCTCGACTACATCGGTGTCGGGAAACTGGAGCCGAAAGTCATCGAGCAGATCGTTGAAGGGCTGGCCCGAGGCTGTTCCGAATCCGAGTGCGCTCTGCTGGGCGGCGAAACTGCCGAGATGCCCGACTTTTATCAGGCCGGTGAATACGATCTGGCCGGTTTTATCGTCGGCCTGACGGATGAACTGAAGATCCGCCAATCAGGTCCCGTCAAGGAGGGAGATGTCCTGATCGGATTACCTTCCTCGGGCCTGCACACCAACGGTTACTCCCTGGTCCGCAGACTCTTTTTCGAGCAGGAAAAGCTCCAGGTGGAAAGCCATGTGGATGAACTGGGACGAACACTCGGCGAGGAGCTTCTGGTCCCCCACCGCAACTATCTTCCCATCGTCAAGGAACTCCTCCTCAGTGATGATCTCAGCGCCCTGGCCCACATCACGGGCGGAGGCATCACCGAGAATCTGGCCCGGATTCTGCCGGACAGCCTGGATGCCGAGATCAAGCGCGGGACCTGGGAGATCCTCCCCATCTTCAGCTTGATTCGGGATCGAGGCCGGGTGGAAACCGATGAGATGTATCGGACCTTTAACATGGGGATCGGCATGATCCTGGTGGCGGCAGCCGAACGAGCGGAACGGGTACAGGATTTCCTCGCCAGTCGAGATGAACGCTTCCGCCTGATCGGCGAGATCACGCCCGGCACGGGACGAGTTCAATACGTATGAAGAACGTCGCCATCCTCCTGAGTGGACGAGGATCCAATTTTCTGGCCCTGTCCGATGCCATTGAGGCCGGTTCCATTCCCGCCCGGATTGTGCTGGTCGTGTCCAATGTACCCGATGCGGCCGGTCTCGAGCATGCCCGGAAGAGGAATTACGAGGCCGTCTGCCTCCCCTCCGCAGGTATCGAAAGAGAAGTGTACGACCGCCAGGTGGTCGAACGTCTTCAGGCCGCTGAGGCCGAGGTGGTCTGCCTGGCGGGCTTCATGAGGCTCCTGAGTCCCTGGTTTGTCCGACAGTATCCCCATCGGATCCTGAATATTCATCCCTCTCTGCTTCCCGCCTTTCCCGGGCTTCATGGTCCCGGGCAGGCGCTTGCGTGGGGCGCCAAGGTGAGCGGCTGTACGGTTCACCTGGTGGACGAAGAGCTCGATCACGGGCCGATCATCCTGCAGCAGGCGGTTCCCGTTCTGGATAATGATACCGAGGAAACGCTGAGCGCACGAATTCTGGAGATCGAACATCAGATCTATCCGAAAGCTCTCCAGTTCCTCTGTGAAGGTAAAGTCGTGGTGACGGATCGGCGCGTGCGGGCTCCGAAGAACGACACGCCATCCTCAGGAGATGGCCGGCCAGACTTATAAGGAATGCTGATCCATGATCAAGTACCATCTAGCAGAAGACACCATCGATGAGGAGGACATTGACCACCTCATCGAATGGTTAAAAACCTACCCGCGTCTCACCCAGGGGGAAATCACCCGTCAGTTCGAAGACCGATGGAGTCAGTGGCTGGGCAAGCCCTACTCCGTGTTTTGTAATTCGGGGTCCTCGGCCAATCTGCTCATGTATGGCGCCTTGAAGGAATCGGGACGGCTGGGAAATTTGAAAGTGATTGTCCCCAGCGTGGGCTGGGTCACCACCATCGCACCGGCGATCCAACTGGGCTTTGAGCCGATCATGTGTGAGGCAGACCCGGAAACCTTCGCCCTCGACCTCGATCATCTCAAGGAACTGATCGACCAACACCATCCCTCGACCGTGGTCCTGGTTCAGGTCCTGGGGGTTCCTGCAAAAATGGATGAACTCATGGCGCTGAAGCAGCAGCATGGTTTTTTTCTGCTGGAAGACACCTGCGCGGCGATTGGCGCGCGCTACCAGGGGCGCTACCTGGGAAGCTTTGGGGACATGGGAAGCTTTTCTTTTTATTTCGGACACCAGATGTCGACAATTGAAGGGGGGATGGTCTCGACCGGGGACAAGGACCTCTATGATCATTTACTGATGTTGAGAAGTCACGGATGGAGCAAGGATCTGGACCGGGAGTCTCACGACCGACTCGTGGAAAAGCACGGCATTGACGACTTTCATACTCCATTTGTCTTCTACCAACCCGGCTTCAATCTTCGCTCCACCGATTTAAACGCCTTTATCGGCCTCAGACAGATGGACAAACTGGACTGGATCATGAGCCGTCGACTGGAAAACCACGCCCGCTACCTGAGCCATCTCGAATCTCACTTAACTTTCCAGAAAGCCCCTGAAGGGGCCGAGGTGTGCAGCATTCATTGTGGGGCTCTCGCCCGGGACAAGGAGCAGCGCACCGCGATCGTCCAGGCTCTGGTGGACAACGGCGTCGAGACGAGAATCTTTTCAGCGGGCAACCTGGGACTCCACCCTTTTTGGGAGAACCGATACGGCCGTTCCAGTTTCCCCATGGCGGATCGAATCCATCATTGCGGATTTTTCCTGCCCAACCATCCCAGTCTGGCCCTGGAAGCTGTCGACGAGATTTGTCAGGTGGTCACCGCTGCTCTGTAGGGACATCCACAACAGGCGGGAGCACTCGGACCGTCCGATGGAGGCCCCAGCTTCGTCAGCTTGACTCTGGCCAGGACGCCGCCCCGGGGAGGATCTGGATAGTTTCCGGGACTGCCCACCGTCCGGAACGGTATAATCAAAGCCATGGGACAGAATATTCTCATCACGGGAGGAGCGGGTTACATCGGCTCCGTCCTGACCTCGATGCTTTTGAGCCAGGGTCATGCCGTGACCGTCCTGGACAACTTCATGGCCCAGCAGAACAGCCTTCTGGACTGCTGCCAGTACCCACATTTCCATATCGTTCGCGGAGACTGCCGGGATGAGAGACTGATACGGGAACTGGTGGGCAAAGTGGACGTCGTGATCCCACTGGCCGCCCTGGTGGGAGCCCCCCTGTGTGACCAGCAGCCTGAGGCCGCCCGTGCCATCAATCTCGACGCGGTCCGCTTTCTCAGCGAGTCTCTTTCCCCCTCTCAACAACTGCTCCTCCCCGTCACCAACAGCGGCTATGGAGTGGCGGAGAAGACCGACATCTGCACCGAAGAAAGCCCTCTGAATCCCATCAGTCTGTACGGCCGCACCAAGGTTGAGGCCGAGAAACTGGTCCTGGAAAGAGAGAACTCTCTCAGCTTTCGCCTGGCAACGGTGTTTGGAGTTTCCCCCAGAATGCGCCTGGACCTCCTGGTCAACGATTTTGTCTGGCGGGCCGTCACCGACCGTTCACTCATCCTGTTTGAAAGCCACTTCAAGAGAAATTACATTCACGTCAGAGATGTGTCTCGCGTCTTCATTCATGGCATTGAAAACTTCGAAACCATGAAGGGCCGTCCCTACAATGTCGGACTGGAGGATGCCAACCTCTCCAAGCTGGAACTTTGTCAGGAAATACAGGCGGTTCTCCCCCATTTCGTTTATGTCGAATCGCCGATCGGCGAGGATCCGGACAAGCGTGATTACATCGTTTCAAACAAGAGAATCCTGGAGACCGGTTTTCAAATGGAATGGTCGCTGCGTCGCGGCATTGAAGAACTGGTCAAGTGCTACGCCATTCTCAAGAATACCTTCTACTCCAATGCCTGAACCGGTGTGAACTCCACAATGAATGCCGACAATGCCCTCTCTGGTACCGATGTCCTGGTTCTGGCAGGAGGCATGGGCACCCGTCTCAAGTCCGTTATCGGAGACCATCCGAAGGTATTGGCCCAGATCGACGGACAGCCCTTTCTGTTTTATCTCCTCGACCACCTGAGAGTTCAGGGGGTTCAGCACGTGGTTCTGTCCCTGGGATATGCTCATCAGGAGGTCCTGGATTGCCTGAAGGGCCGTCCGGTGACCACACCACGAGTCACGACTGTGGTGGAGAAGACACCGCTGGGGACCGCCGGCGCCATCCGCTTTGCCTCCCC
>JAZFRU010000337.1:0-2464 GCA_036445815.1 Acidobacteriota bacterium
AGATGCGCCTTTGACAGGTCCTGCACGAAACGACGCACGGCGCTCACCGACACTGGATAGGTTGCTCCCGACAAGGCATTCCGAATCTCTAAAATCGTGCGCCTGCCATCGATGAGATTGATCAGCAGGGCACTGTCCAATTTCTGTGCCTCGGGAGTTCCATACCAGATCTGATCGCCTGCCGAGAGTCTGGACTGGGGAAGCCCCTCCGCCAGTGGCCCACGCGTCGTTCGCGACGGAATCCAGGAACCTGCCTCACGCTCGTCATATGTGCGCTCCTGGGAAAACGAGAGGCTCCCTCCCCGCTGACGGACCAGAGCCTGAAGAGTTCGAATAATGACTTGAGACTGGTTGTCCAGGGTTTGGTTCCAGGTTTGAACCAGACGTCGAGTGGATTCAAGAGACACAAAGTCAAGAATACTGTTGAGCCCTTGTTGTTCCCGTTCCAGGGCAAAGGTATTGACCTTCTTGCCCTCGTTGTACATCTGCTCCAGACGATCCACCGGCGTGTCCAACAGCCATCCAGACGCCCGTTGGGTGTCCTGAGCCATACGACCCTGCGCTTTGGCTGCCACGAAGTTGATCGCCTCCAGGCTTTGTCTCTCCGAAAGACTGGCCAGATACCAGACCGTTCCTGCCGCGATGAGTTCAGATCTTTTCAATACGATGGGATCCACCTTGTCCGGCGTGTCCTCACTGGTGTGGCGGGTAAAGTCAGGCCAGTGCCCCAGCCTGACGGTAGGAATCCCGATCGTGCCGTCATTGAGGATCACATGATCACTACCACCGTTGAACGGACGGACTCCATAATTGAAATTGCCCAGGCCGAATGGGTTCTCCTCATTCAGGCCGTCAACGTATTCCATCATGCGAATCGCCACATCGGTGATCACGCTGGAAATAGATTGAGGGGGAAGGGTGAGGTTCAGACGGCTGTGCAACAGGTCCTGATTCTCTCCGACCATGTCGAGATTGACGCCACCCAGAACCTTGCCTCCCAGCCCTGGACCTTTGATTTCCGGATGGGCATCCAGGTAGGCCATGGTTCCATACAATCCTGGAACCCAGAGAAAACGTATGCTGCGTTTCGGTGGTGGAAGCCTGCCCTGATCGATCAGGGATTTGAGGGCGCGTGCGATGTCCATCAGGGCGGCACTGCCACTGGCGTTGTCGTTGGCAGAGTACTTGGGATTATCCAGATGGCTCAGAAAAAGAAGCTCCTGATCGGGTCTTTCAATTCCCGTAATCAAGGTCACCACGACATCCAAGCTGCCAAACTCAACCCCGCGACCCTCTATCTTGGACTCCACTTCGACAGTCTGCCCCGCCTCCAGGAGTTCTTTGAGCTTTTGACCCTGTCGGAAGGTGAGGTTGAAACCGAAGGCCAGTCGATCCATCTCATCGGACCGAGGCAGCCATTCGGTGTACTGCAGCATGTCGGGATACTGGTCTGTACGCTCGTCGTTCAAATAGCACAGCACTCCAGCCGCCGAGTATCGCAGAACACCCAGGCGCTGGACCTCTCCACAGTTTCCTGAAGCCAGCACCAACTTACCGGCCACCTCTTTCCCCTCATAATCCGCTTCAGAGGTTCCCGCTCCCACATCCACCAATTCGGCGCTTACCCGCCCCGGAGTTGAATAGGGCATCAGGCTGATGGGGCTTTCGGGATAGGAGGTGATCAATTCCGGATAGGGTTGGATCAGATTCAGTTCGCCGGAATCGATGTTCCAGCCGGGAGGCGATTGCCAGGTTTGGTAGGCAATCCTGCCGTCAGCCGGGAAGCTTTCAATCCAGGCTCGATACCCGAAACCATGAAGCTGCTGCAGAACATAACGAGCCGCCGCCGCATATCCGGATGAACCGGGAATGCGGTGATGTTCACTGATGGCCACCACGTGCTCCTTGGCCAGTTCACCGGACAGTTCCTGTTCGAGAAGGGAGAGAGTCTGCTCATCCAGAAGATAGCTCTCGGCTTCCTGGGCCGTCACCACGCCCTGCAGCCACAATCCGGCCACCAGGATCACAATAAGCGCACGAAATGCTCTCACCATAGTCTTGTGCAAGGATAGCACGAATGTCGTGGTTCGGAGGGGATGGGGCAGGAGGAGCAAAGGCCAGTCAGCGGTTCGCAGTCCGCGGGGCTAACCCGCATTTCTCACACCCCCTCTACTGCATCGGCGCTCGCCTTCATCTGAACGGAGTGAAGAATGATCCACCCTGACTGTGTTGCACTCCTTCGGCCTCCTCAACGTACCGTACAGTACGTTTGCGGGGGCCTGGGGTACCCGCTTGCGGGTCATGCGCCTTGTCAGGCCGGCCCCTTCGCCGCTTCGTGACGAGAAGGCGTGAGAAATGCGGGCTAAGGATCAATCAGCGAGAGTGAAGTCCAACACGATCGGATCGTGATCCGAAAGCATCAGATCTTCCGGATGGACATCGGACAATACTCGTGGAGGATGAG
>JAZFRU010000338.1:0-5901 GCA_036445815.1 Acidobacteriota bacterium
CTGTCTGGGTCAATCAAGGAGATCGGTGGAGAGAGGCTCTCGATCACATGTCGTTGTTGCGTGTGCCCATCCCCCTCTAACCGCTGAGACACCAAAAACCCTCGGCGGAACCGTACAGGAAATGGGCGCAGTTTCGCTGAACCGTTGCCCATCGGTGGGGAAGGTTGCTCCCCCCTTGTACCCTGGTGTCTTGACGCTGATTCTGTTGAACTGCGGGTCACTCTCCTGTGAACACCCACAACTGCTACAATAGAGGCTGGACGAGGCACAAAACGTCCGGCCCCGGGCGTTGGGAATGAAAGCCGGCTCTCGGACGGCGAATCGCATCTTATTTTCCATAGCCGTTGCAAGGGAGAGCACGATCACAGGTAAGAAGTTCCTCCACGTCAGCGCCGGTCTCCTGATGACGATCCTGTGCCTGGCCGCAGCCCTGTGGGGGCTGGACCTGGAAGAACTTTCACGGAGCTTCTCGGGGCTCAACTTCGCTACACTGCCCTTGAACTTAGCCCTCCTTTTCCTCTTTTTCTGGTTGAAAGCCATCCGGTGGCGCTTCCTTCTCTCTCCCCTTCGGGTTTTTCGAACTCAGGAAATCGTCCCGTCACTCATGATCGGATTCATGGGAAACAATATTCTTCCAGCACACCTGGGTGAATTGATCCGGGTCTTCGTACTGGGCCGCCAATTCACTCTTTCGAAAGCAGCCGTTTTATCCACTGTGATTCTGGAACGGGTTCTTGACATGCTGGTCATTCTGATCTTCGTTGGGATAGGGCTGCGGTTCGTCGAAGGCCTTCCATCATGGGTTCAAACCACTGCACTTTCCATGTCAGGATTCGCCCTCTTCATCTCTCTAATTTTGCTCGCCTTCGTCTTTCGGACCCGGCTGTTCCTTGAAGCCTATCGTAAAATGTTCCACTTCCTACCCTCCAGGTCTTTCCATAAAATTGACGAGTTCATGGCATCCATGGCTCATGGCCTGGGCTCGATCAAGAACATCCGAACCGCCTTCTGGATTATCTTGACTTCCTTTCTGCAATGGACCGTGATGGGTGGAATGATCTACGTCTCCCTGGCCAGCCTGGGATTGTGGTTGAGTCCCATGGCTGCATTTATCACTACAGGGGTTTCCGCCCTGGCCGCGGCGATCCCCTCAACACCAGGCTATTTTGGCGTGATCCAGCTGGCTTTCTGGGTCAGTCTGCAGCTGTTTGGAGTGACCAAGGCAGATGCCTTTGCCTCGTCCATTTACTTTCATTTATGCCAGTATATTCCCGTCACGCTGGTGGGACTCTACTATGCCAACCGTCTTGGACTGAGGCTCAATCAACTCGAACAAAAGGTCACTGAAAAGCAAAAATAAAAAGGCTAAAGATTCGTGAAAGAGTCCCGCTTTGATCAAGCCATCCAGGCCTTCGACGCCATTCATCAAGAGGATCCCAGACACCTCACCCTGGAAGGAAAAGAGGTTCCCTGGTCGCTCCACTACCATCACAGACTCACTCACTGGCTCAAACATCTGGCGCCCGATGCCTCCGAGAATCTTTTGCTTGGAGCCCGCTGCCAGCATATCCGCCGATGGAAGATTCTCCGCAATCGCTACCCGATGAACAAGGCCGGGTACAAACAGTGGCGCAGAACCCTGGCCAAGTTCCATGCCGAAGAAGCCGGCAGGGTCCTGCGACAGCTCGGTTACCCAAAGGACGTCCTGGATCGTGTAGCAGAGTTACTCCAGAAAGTTCGACTCAAGGTGGATCCCGAGGTTCAACTCTTCGAGGATGCGATCTGCCTGGTCTTCCTGGAAAACGAATTCCTGGAATTTTCCCGACAACATGAGGAAGAAAAATCACTCACCATCCTCGAGAAGACCTGGCTCAAGATGTCCCCTCTAGGACACCAGGCGGCCCTCAAGTTGACCCGACAAATGCCCGAGGAAGTGCAGGCCCTGGTTAAAAAAGCGGTAGGAGGAAAATAGCTCTTCATCCGAGACGATCAAGCAGGGCTTGCGTGTCCTGCGCATGCCCGGCACTGACCCGGACAGCGAATCTCTCCCGCGAGTCTTCCTGACGGGCTAAAGTGACATCTTCGTCATCCAGAAGCTGGCTGAAAAACCCTGTCAACTCGGGTTCTAACTGCAGGAAAGTCGCTTCGATGTTGGGAGCCTTCAACCGGTCGTTGGCCACCAAGAGGAGTTCATCCGTCTTGAATTTAATCCCCTTGAGTCGGGACTCACTTTCCAGCAACCGGACCCCCTTCAGGGTCGTCCCGATGATGGTCTTGAGACGATTTCTCAGGGGCCCCTCCAGCGGCTGCTTTCGACAGTAGAGAAATCCCATTCGGTCATCTCCCAGGTCGATGCTGAAATTACCTTCATGAGCCACCAGAAGAATTCCCGGACCTCTGTGGACATGGCTGTAGTTGTGGACATCCACCAGAAGATGATCTTCCACGACCTTGTTCTGGATCCAGGAATGGAACACCGGAACCATGTTTCGCAGGTCGATCTGGGAAGAATCTTGAAGGAAGATTTTGACGCCCAGGCGCTGTAGTTCCACTTTCTTATTCCACCTTTACTGAACCGTTTGATCGGCGGACGTCCCCGCAGCCGATGCCGCCGAGACCTGCTGCTGGGCAATGCGTTCCCAGCAGGCATGGGCAGCCTCGATAAAGAGCTGCACTTCCTCCACCAGGGTGTGGCCCTGCTCACGGGTGTACTCCTGGGGAGGAGCCTCATGCCGACGAAAGAGATAGTGGGCAAACTTGCCTCCAGCATATTTGTCGTGAAAGAGTTCGGTCTCATAAAAACGCCTTCGGAACTCCTCCACCAGGATGTCGGGATCATCCTGCACATCCAGGAACTCTGTCTTGATCAGGCCCTTAGCAGCCTGTAGCAGGGCGCTGTAGGCCAGCTGGTCGGCTTCCCGGTAGTCCTCCTCATCCAACTTGACCTGGGCTTCAAAAACGAGTCGCTCCGCATCCGCCAGATCGAAGTCAACCAATGACACGACCTCACCCGCACACTCACCAACGCCCATATCTCCAATCGAGAACTCTCGAGGATCTCCCCAATCCGAATAGAAGGTGGAGTCCTCCTCGTAAGCAGGAGCCTTCATCAGATCCTCCAACGAATTCCTGAGTTCCAGTTTCCCCATATGGCCGATGAAGTCCTGAAAGCTCTGATTATGGGTCCGCTCCTTGACATACCGTTGGGTGATGCGCTCCAGGACCTCTGGGATTCGCTTGGCGGGCACCGATCCAACAGCCAGCCCGTAGGATCCGGCATTCTCCTTCCACGTTCCTCCCAGGACCAGTTGGAAGTGAGGAACTTTACGACTACTGAGAGTCCTGCTGGTCCCATAAAAGCCGATATCGGCAATATGGTGCTGTCCACAAGAGTTGAAGCAGCCGCTGATTTTGATGCGCAGATTCCGAACGGCCTCATCCATCTCCATGAAGGTCCCGGCCAGACGAGTCCGGATTTCTCCTGCCAGACCTCGTGAGGAGGCGATTCCAAGCTTGCAGGTGTCCGTCCCCGGGCAGGCAGTGACATCGATAATCGAGCCGGCTCCCGGCTCACTCAACCCGACACGCTTGAGTTCTCGGTAGAGGTCGGGCAAATCGGACTCACTCACCCACCGAAAAATGATGTTCTGTTCCACGGTGGACCGCACATTGCCTCCGGCAAATCGACGAGCCAGGTTGGCCAACTCACGCATCTGCCAAGCCGAGAGATCACCCAGCGGAAGGCTGATCGTGGCCACCCCGTAGCCGGCCTGCCTCTGACGATAGACATTGGTGTCATACCACGGCTGGAAGCCCTCGGGACGTGTCGCTCCGTTGAGAGTCCCGCCTTCCCGGCCTGGCTCTTCGTTGCAGTGGGGAACATCCTTCAGATAAGCCGTCCACTCCTCATCATCCGGCATCGCCTTGCGTTCTTCGAGCACCAGCCTCCGAAATTCATCGATGCCCAGCTTCGCCACCAGAAACTTGAGTCGCGCCCGGGAACGAATGTTCTTTTCGCCCAGACGGGCAAAGACCCGGGCAATCGCCTGAGCCGTCGGAAGCAATTCCTCCTCCGGAAGAAACGAATCAAAGAGTTTGGCCTGATAGGGCACCGGGCCCAGCCCCCCTCCGACATACAGCTCAAACCCCCGCTTTTCTGCGCCGTTCTCGTCTTTCGTGACCGCGATCGCGCCCATGTCGTGCATGCTTACCAGTCCGCAAGCATGCTCATGACACCCGGAAAAGGTGATCTTGAATTTTCGCCCAAAGTTCTGGGCATCGGGATGGCCCAGAAGGAATCGGGTGATGGCCCGGGCATAGGGCGTCACATCAAAAGCCTGGTCCCGGCAAACCCCGGCCAACGGACATGCCGTCACATTTCGCACCGAATTTCCACACGCCTCACGAGTAGTTATGCCGGCCGCAGCAAGGCGCCTCATCAAGTCGGGGGTGTCATCGATATGCACGAAGTGCAGCTGCATATCTTGCCGGGTTGTGACATGGAGGATCCCGTCTGAGTACTCCTCGGACGTATCAGCCAGCGCTTCCATCTGCTCAGGCGTCATTCCTCCGAAAGGGATCTTGATGCGCTGCATGCCGGGGGCATCCCACGCCGTATCCGGACCCTTGGTTAGACTCCCCGAGGGATAGGAGATTTCTTGAGTGCGAATACCATCGTTACGCTGCCCGTTGTCGTAGCGTTGTCCATAGGCGCCGCGCCGAAGTCGTGTCTCCGCAAAGATCTTCTCATCCAGCTTGCCCTGCCGTCGCAGTTCGAGTTGGGTTTCAAAAACATCGATCTCCTCAGCCCAGGCGGGATCGATCTGGTTGGCCAGTTCATCTCTCCAGGTACTCATTTCATTTCCCCCAAGTCCTGCCTCGTTTCAAGAGGGGCAATCCAAAAAAAAGCCCGCAGGGGCTTCCCTGCGGGCCGTCGGGTCTCAATCAATCATCTGAGAGTTACTCCTCAGAATGGAAAGCCACCGACAGACCCCGTCCCTGGGATGTCGCACAACAAATGCAGGGGACGATCTTCTCTAAATCCATCTGGTAACTCATTAGATCCTTACACTAACGACAAACCAGAGGTGGTGTCAACTTACCCCGGGAGAGGCTTGCCGAAGCCCCTGGTACCGGCCAACCATTCCCTTTTATCACACGCTCAAGCATAATCCACGCTGAAGGTACTGGAAAACCGAACCCTCCGGCTAAACGAAAGGGAATCGAAGATGAAAACCCCCTTGATGACACGCCCCTTACTCTTGTCCTTGTTTTTGGTGGTCTTTCTCGTTGAATGGTCCGTTGTCGGCACGGCACAGACGCCATCAAAGGAAAAAGAATCCGCCCTTCAGGTGGTGGAGCGGAACCGAGAAGCCATCGCCCTGCTGGGCGACAATATTTACTACTTTGCCGAACTGGGCATGCAGGAAACCGAGAGCAGCAAGCTCATGACCGACATCCTGGAAGACGCCGGGTTTGCGGTTGAACGAGGAATCTCTACGATGCCCCCGGCCTTTCTGGCCACTTATGGTTCAGGCACACCGGTGATCGCAATTCACACTGAATTCGACTCAACTCCAGGCAATTCCCAGACTCCATCCATGACCGATCATATCCCTCTGGTGGAAGGAGCTCCGGGACACGCCGAGGGACACAATGTCAACGCCGCAGTCATGATTGGAGCTGCCTTCGCCATCAAAACCGTCCTTGACGAGTATCAGCTGGAAGGCACCCTCAAGATTTTCGGAGCCCCTGCAGAAGAACAGCTGATCAGCCGCCCCTATTTTGTCCGAGATGGTTATTTCGATGATGTCGACATCGTCTTTCATCCCCACATCGGCAGCGACTTTCAAACTCAATATGGTCTTCGGCAGTATGCCCTGATTTCAGCCAAATTCCACT
>JAZFRU010000339.1:0-5613 GCA_036445815.1 Acidobacteriota bacterium
CGGTGGCCTGGCTCAGGAACTGACCACGGCACCGCTGGATCTGGGGACGCTCGCCGGCAAATCGGGACTGAATATCAAGGTGGCCGAAGACATCTTGACCCTATTGGGGATCACACCGCCCTATACGGCTGACGGGGGCAACCTGACCTTGGAGTTCACGATTCAGGCACCCGATGTGGTCGGTGCCGCCCAGGTTTTCTCTTCCAGCTTTGCTTTTGGCACCTACCCGCTTCAGCGAATTCAGTAGCGATTGCGACGTAGCGAACCCTATAAGAGCGTGGCATCGACATCGGTCGGACCCAGGTCGCCATCTACAGCAGAGAAGAATTGTTGGCGTTAAGGTGGTCCCCCGAACGACATTCCTACCACATTTCTACCACAGAACTACCCGAACAACAGGAAACACCAGGTAACAAGAAGGACCTAAATGATTGAGCAGGAAAGACTGGGCAATACGCGTGTAGGCTCATAACCCAACGACATGAGGCGGCCTCTCTATGGAGAGCCTTCACCACAGCACCACCGCACCAGTGCAGGACATCACCAATGTGCGAGTTCACGAATGCACGATCGCACGACCGCACGAAAGCACGAATTAGGCCAGATGCCTCTTGCTATAATCGGCGACATGAAAAGTCCCCTTCCTGTCCTTGTGCTGTGTTTCACTGTGGCGTGTTGTTCCGTGTCTCGCGCCCAGAGTCCGCGCCTGGACAAGGAAGCCCAGGACTGGGTGACATCCATCTTCGACAAGATGACTCTGGATGAAAAGATTGGCCAGCTGATCATTGGGGGAACCAACAGCGACTTCACCAATGTCAAAAGTGATAAGTTCCAGCAGATTCGCAGCGATATCACCCGCTACCACGTCGGTGGCTATCATGCCTTTGGAGGAGAGCTTCTTTCAGCTGCATTTCTCATTCGACGTATGCAGGAACTGGCGTCTGTACCCTTGCTGATCACAGCTGACATGGAAGGTGGTACGGGGCTGATTTTCCGGGGAGGGACACGGTTTCCCAGAGCCATGGCCCTGGGTGCCACATTTGATCCGGAAAATGCTCGTCGGGTAGGAAGAATGACGGCAATGGAGGCCAGAAGCATCGGAGTCCATGTCAACTTCTACCCGGTTGTGGATGTCAATAACAATCCGCTCAATCCCATCATCAACATCCGCTCATTTGGAGAAGATCCTCAGCGGGTCTCGGACATGGCCGTGGCCTATGTTGAGGGTTTTCAAGAAACCGGTCTCATCGCCACGGCTAAACATTTCCCCGGTCATGGAGATACCAGCAGAGATTCTCATCTCCAGCTCCCTGTCATCCCGGTTTCACGAGAAAGATTGGACCAGGTGGAATTGCTCCCTTTTCAAAAGGTCATTCAGGCAGGCGTTCGGGCCGTCATGACGGCGCACCTGGTCATTCCTGCCCTGGAACCCCAACCGAACCTTCCGGCCACTTTGTCGAGACGGATATCCACGGGGCTGTTGAAGGAGGAGATGGGATTTGAAGGGTTGATCGTTACTGATGCGATGAATATGGGAGGCCTGCGCCATCACTATGGAGACGCGGAGGCTGCGGTTCTGGCTTTTTCTGCAGGAGCGGACCTGATTCTCTTCCCTCTTTCCATCGGGAAGGCCTTTCGCGGACTTCGGGATGCGGTTCGCCAGGGACGGATTTCCGCCGATCGTCTGAACCTTTCGGTGCAGCGGATTCTACAAGTGAAAGCAAGTTTGGGCCTCCATCAGGGGCCTCGGTCTTATCTTTCGGCGATCGATCAACAGGTGGGAGCGCCCGAGCAGCTGAAGTCGTCCCAACGGATCATGGATCGTGCCATTACCCTGGTTCGTGATGAAAAGGATGTGCTGCCCTTTACACTCGGACCGAAGGCCAAGGTATTACTGGTTACCGTACTGGATGAGCGCCGCCCCAGAGAAAGCCGGGGAGCGGCCTTTGCGGCCGAGTTTCTGATCCGCCATCGTCAGACTGAACACGTGGAGGTACTCCCCGATGTTTCCGAAGAGAAGATAGAGTCGATTCGGAAATTGGCAGAGGATGCTGATTTCGTGGTGGTCGGGATCTACATTCGAACCGCCGCAAACAAGGGCGAATTTGGTCTTTCTCCGAACGAAATGACTCTTCTGGAAATCGTTTCCAGAAATCCGAAACCTGCGGCCCTGGTCGTGTTCGGAAGCCCGTATCTGTTGTCGCTGATTTCTCATCTGCCGACTTACATTGTCGCCTACGACGACCATAAAGGCGCGGAATTGGCAGCCGTCAAGTCGATCCTTGGAGAAATCTCCTTTCGAGGAAAACTACCAGTCAGCCTTCCAGATCTCTATCCGGTGGGGCATGGGATAACCAGATAGACCTTATGGGCTTCACAACACTAGACTATGTGGTCCTGTTTGGGTACCTGCTGGGTTGCGGGATTTTTGGCACCCTGGTCGGACAGGGACAACGAAACCTCAATGATTACTTCCTGGCCGGCAAACGCATGCCCTGGTGGGCCATTTCCTTTTCGATCGTTGCCACCGAGACCAGCACCCTGACCTTTATCGGAGCCCCAGCTATCGCCTACACAGGCAATCTGACTTTTCTTCAGGTGATCGTCGGATATTTCCTGGGAAGACTTCTGGTGAGCTTCATTCTCCTTCCTGCTTACTTCAAGGGATCTCTTCAGACGGCCTACCAACTGCTTAACCTTCAATTCGGGAAAAAAATACAGAATTTTTCTGCGCTGCTGTTTCAAGGAAGCCGCTCTCTGGCCGATGGAGTAAGGCTGTTCGCTACAGGCCTGGTGCTGTCAGTCGTGACGGATCTCTCGGATCATTGGACCGTCATTATCATCGGTGTTGTGACGATGGTCTATACCTACTACGGCGGAATGCGTGCGGTGGTGTGGAATGACGTGGCGCAACTGATCATCTATATGGGAGGTGCAGGTATCGCCTTTTTCGTGCTGCTGGGAAGTATTCCCGGCGGTTGGGCCGGGGTGGTCGCTTCGGCCGCTCCCTCTGAGAAGTTTCAATTCATCGATTTCACACTCACTTTTAGCCTGGCCTACACCTTTTGGGCTGGACTGATTGGAGGAGCATTCGTCACCTTTGCCACTCACGGCACCGATCAAATGATGGTTCAGCGATATCTTGCCTGTGGAACCCGTAGAGGCAGCCAACTGGCTCTGATTGTCAGTGGTGTGGTGGTCTTTCTTCAGTTTCTGTTGTTTCTGGTCATTGGTGTGATGCTCTATGCCTTTTACCAGCATTATCCGTTGGGGCAGGAACTGGACCAGATAGATCGAATCTTTCCCATCTTCATTGTTGAACAAATGCCGGCTGGCCTGTCCGGACTGGTTATCGCCGCTATTTTTGCGGCCGCCATGTCCACCCTCAGCAGTTCTCTCAATTCCCTCTCCTCCTCTTCGATCAATGATTTCTACAAGGTGTACTTCGTCCAACGGGCTACCGAAGCCCACTATCTGCGCGCCTCAAGATATATGACGCTGGCGTGGGGAATCGTCCTGATTGTCATTTCGCTCATGGCGCGCAATTGGGGAGAAGTCCTACAGGTGGGATTGACGATTTCCAGTATCACGATGGGGAGCGTTCTGGGCATCTTCCTGCTGGGTCTTCGCAGCCGAAAATTGGGTGAAGGAGCGGCGCTCATTGCAATGATCTCGGGATTGATGATTGTATTGACCCTTCATCTCCTGAGCGACGTGGCCTGGACCTGGTATATGCTGATCGGAACTGCCTCAACTTTTTCAGCAGGCGTATTTTACGAAGAATGAGTCCAGCAGGTTCTTACCCGGATGCCCCTGACAGCCGTCACGCAGGGTACCCCCTTCAATCGGCAGTAAGCCGTACTCCCAGACGAGCGGAATCTCCTGATGTAGGTGGTCTGACCTGCACTTCTGGTGGTTGGTGACGAGAAGCCGGCGGTACCCCGAGTCGGTCATCTCTAACTTTTTGCTCGAAGGCCTCCAGATATAGTAGAGTGGATTCAGTTGCTTGAGGGAAGGCCCATCGGAGCGGTCGTAGACTCATTCCTCAAGGAATTAATCCGGCTCAGGTTTTTTTGGAAAGGAACGATTAGCTTATGGATATCACCCAGTTACTCCGATTTGCAACTGAAGAGGAGGCTTCCGACGTTCATATCAGTGCAGGACAACCCCCGATACTGAGGCTTCATGGGGATATGAAAAAACTGGAGCACCCGGCCCTGTCCGATGAAGAAGTTCACAGGATGATCTACGACATCATGGGAGACCATCAGAGAAAAGATTTTGAGGAAAATCTTGAGCTGGATTTTTCCTTTGAAATGGGAGATATAGGTCGTTTCAGGGTCAATGCCTTTGTGCAGCGCCTGGGTAAAGCGGCCGTCTTTCGTGCCATTCCGACCAAGATTCTCACCTTGGAAGAACTCAACCTTCCGCCCATTTTGAAACGCATCACTGAACAGGAGAAAGGATTGATTTTAGTCACCGGGCCCACGGGGAGCGGCAAGTCCACCACCCTGGCCGCGATGATCAATCATATCAACGAAACCGAACAGGGACACATTTTAACGGTAGAGGATCCGATTGAATTTGTTCATCAATCCAAACAATGCCTGATCAATCAACGTGAACTGGGACCTCACACGCATTCCTTCGCGAACGCTCTCAAGAGTGCCCTTCGCGAGGATCCCGATTATATTCTGGTCGGTGAAATGCGTGATCTGGAAACCATTCAGCTGGCCGTGACCGCGGCTGAGACGGGCCATCTGGTCTTTGGAACTCTGCACTCTCCCAGCGCTCCCCAGACCGTGGATCGTACGATCGATGTCTTCCCAGCTTCTCAGCAGGGACAGATTCGAACCATGTTGGCCGAATCTCTTCAAGCGATTGTCACTCAAACCTTGTGCAAGAAAATCGGGGGTGGCCGTGTCGCCTGCCTGGAGATCCTGATCGGGACGCCGCCGGTCAGACACCTCATCCGAGAGGCCAAGAATCATCAAATCCCTTCGGCGATGCAGACCGGGAAGAAGGACGGAATGGAGACGATGGATGCCGCTCTCGTTAATCTGGTGAACAAAGGGCAAATCACCAAGGAAGAAGCGCTGTCGAAAACGGAATCCCCTAATTTATTTGGTAACGCCGCCGAAGCCAGACCCACAACGGGCCACTGAAGTCGGGGCGAACGTTGGTAAGAAAGACTGTCAAGGAGGAGTAATGGAGATTCGTGAGTTGCTGGAGCCCATGGTCGAATGCGACGCCTCGGACATTTATATCACGGTAGGACTTCCCCCCATGTATCGGGTTCAGGGAAACACCAGTGCCCTGGAGAACCGGTTCGAACCCTTCGATTTGTCCACCGTCGAACACTTGTGTGAAACGGTGATGAACGAGGGTCAAAGAGAGGAATTCAGAGGAACTTGTGAAATGAATCTGGCCCTCAGCTTTCCGACTCTTGGCCGTTTTCGCGTCAACATCTTCCAGCAAAGGGGCAACCCGGGCATGGTCATTCGACAGATCAAACTGGACATTCTGACGATTGACGATCTGGGATTGCCTTCCATTATCAAGGATCTGGTCATGACCAAGAGGGGCCTGATATTGGTCGTGGGAGCAACGGGA
>JAZFRU010000340.1:0-2711 GCA_036445815.1 Acidobacteriota bacterium
CCCACCATGGAGATCAAGGACATTCCCATCTTTCGCACCATGGTCGACGGAAAGTTTGTTTATACCAATGAGAATCAGGATCCTGACCAGGAGGTCCGCTACTGGGATCCGGGTCGTTCTCGGTTCTTGAACCTGGAAATTCCGGGCGGAGACAGCCTGCGTTAGTTCGGATGAAGCATTATTCGGAGTAAGGATTTTCATCAAAGAGGAGCCCACGATGTCTTCACAATTTGATCGGAGGAAATTCATGATTCTGGCCGGTGCCTCGGTGGCCGGTCTGGGGGCTTTTCCTCAGGAAGCCGTGCCCCCCGAAGCTCCCGAAGGCGGGGACGCCGACGTTCCCCGGATCATGTCTCTTTTCAGCTTCAACGGAGGCATTTATTACTTCGATCCTGCCGGGTTGTATGTAGAGGTGGGACAAACCGTGGAGTGGGTGGGGATCTCCTTCCGTAGTGCCAAGGCCTACCATCCTTCCCACGACAATCATGAACTGCGAATTCCAGAGAATGCCCAGCCCTTTGATTCAACGGTCGGGGCGAACAACGGAACCTTTCGATACACCTTTACGACGGAAGGTACCTATGACTATTACTCTCCGTCTCATGAATACCTGGGAATGGTAGGCAGGATCGTGGTCGGAAAGCCCGGAGGTCCGGGTGAAAAGGATCCCGGCTATGGGAACCGGAACGGGCGACACGTGATGTATCGGGATGCCGCCCGCCTTTTTGAGTACCTGAGTCCCGAAAAAATCGTTCGCGAGAAGGTGGTTCCTTATCCTAAAGACCTGGTCAGGAAGCCCTTTCCGTGGCGGTAGGTGGGAACCAAAATGAGGAGAATAAACACATGAGCAATAAAAGAAATCATTGGTCAAAGCAAACTTGGCTGCCCTGCAGCCTCGGGCTTATCCTGTTGGGACTCCTGGCAGCTTGCGGTGGAGGCGATCCGGGTGTTCTGGCACCCGATACCATCCTGTTCAATGCAAAGATCGTCACCGTGGATCAGGAATTTTCGATCGCCGAAGCTGTGGCCATCAAGAATGGCAGATTTGTGGCCGTGGGATCCAATGCCCAGGTCCAGGGCCTGGCCGGTCAACAAACGGACATGGTGGATCTGGAGGGGCAGACGGTCCTCCCTGGATTCAATGATCCCCATGCCCATTACGCCCACAGCCTGGGATTCGTGGCGGATGAGCTGACCAAGAGATTTCGCACCTCCAAATCGATCAAGGAGATGCTGGAGGTGGTCAAGGAGAAGATCGATCAGACGCCTCCCGGAGAACTGGTCTGGTTTTTCCTGGGTCCTGGATCTCCCGATGCTCTTGAGGAGGGACGCTACCCAACTCGCAAGGATCTGGATCCCCTTTCTTCCACGCATCCGATTTTGCTGGAGTTTGGTGGGTCGGGAGCCAACTCCTCGGCCAACAGCCTGGCCTTGAAGCAAGCCGGCATTACCCGTCGCTCTCCCCAGCCTGTCACCCAGCGTTTGATGGGCGAGATCATCAAGGACGCTTCCGGAGAGCCGACGGGAGTGTTTCGAGGCCGGGGGGCATCTTCTCAACCCCACAGTGTGCTGGTTCGACACAGCACCGATACTCTGGCCGAAACCACCCAGCATGCTTCTGAACTGGTCCTCCCCTATGGAATCACCACCATCGGCGATCCCAACACCAATATGTCCACGGTCCTGGACAACCATAACTGGGCCCAGGCCTATCAGCGCCTGAGTGCCGCCGGAGAATTGACGGTTCGGGTCAACTGCATTCTACGCCTACCTGCGCTTTATCGACCTCTGGACGAGGTGATGGACTGGATGGACAACCTGTTCATCAGTCCCGGATTCGGCAACGAGACGCTGCGTTTCGGGCAGATCAAGATCTCCGTCTATGACTCCAACCCCAGCTATGAGGTGCCCAAGGAAGACATCAAGGCCGTGATCAAGAAGGTCCATTCAGCCGGCTGGCAGCTGTATATCCATGTGAGTGGAGGCGAGTCTTACGACACGGCCATAGCGGGCCTGGAGGAAGCCTACCAGGAGTTCCCTCGAGAGGACGCGCGTCATGTGATCACCCATGCCCGTTTTCCCACCGACCATACCCTGGAAGTCCTCAAGCGCTACGACATCATGGTGGAACCCCAGACAGGAAATATATACGGCATGAGCGACGATTACGAGGAACGATACGCGGATCCCGATCGCCCGGCCTATATTACGACTCCCCTGAGAACCTATCTGGATAACGGGATCAAGGTGATGACGGGGTCGGATCAAAACCCGATCGGGCCCATGTTTACGATTTTTGAATCGGTCAATCGTCTCAGAAGTTCCGGTAAGGTCCTCAATCCCGAGGAGCGCATCACGGTGGAAGAGGCCATCCGGGCCGTGACCATCACACCCGCCTACTCCACTTATGAAGAGGATCTGAAGGGGTCCATTGAAGTGGGGAAACTGGCCGATCTGGTGGTGCTGGGAGGCGATATCCTCACGGTACCGTCGATCGAGATCAAGGAGATTCCGGTCATGAGGACCATGATCGACGGGAAGTTCGTCTACACCAATCCCGATACTGATCCCAACCAGACGATTGAATTCTGGTACCCCACCCGCGGCTATCGAGCGGTGCTCGACGTGCCGGCAACGGACTAGCCGTAGGAGTTTAAGGAGTTGTTGATGACGAAAAAAGATGGACATCCGTGGAATCGCAGAGAGTTTCT
>JAZFRU010000341.1:0-15151 GCA_036445815.1 Acidobacteriota bacterium
CCGACCTGGGCGGCCTGGAGGGCGCCGACCGGCACTGTCAGAGCCTGGCCGAAACGGCCGGGGCCGGCAGTCGGACCTGGCGAGCCTATCTGAGCGCGACGGCGTCCGGCGGCCAGTCGGCCGTCAATGCCCGTGACCGGATCGGCCCGGGTCCCTGGTACAACCAAAAGGGCGTCCGGGTGGCTTCAGATGTCGACAATCTGCACTCGGAGGACAACACCGTCACCAAACAGACGGTACTCACCGAAAAGGGAGAGATGACCAATGGACGAGGAGATTCTCCCAACCGGCACGATATTCTGACGGGCTCACAGCTGGACGGAACGGCATTTTCGGGAGATGAGGACACGACCTGTGAGAACTGGACCAGCCACGACGCGGGCAGCGCCCGAGTGGGCCACTTTGACCGCACCGGCGGGGGCCAGAATCCCAATTCCTGGAACTCGGCCCATGGTTCCCGGGGCTGCAGCCAGGCAAACCTGCAGGGTACCGGCGGCGACGGGTTGTATTACTGTTTCGCGATTGATTGAGAGGCCAGACCATGAAAAAAAGGACCACGATAAGGATTTCAATGGGGACTTTCGGGGTGCTGGGTGCTCTGATGTTGTTTTCGGCCTGCACTCCGGCCGTCGAGAACGCGGGTGAATCCGAGGCCCCTGCGGCCCCGGAAATGACCAAGATCGCCGTCGCAGATCCCAGCAAGGTGGAGGTGGCCTCCATCAACTGGGGCCTGAAGGTCCGAGACTTCAGTGAGCTCTTCCTGCTCTCAGGCTACGGCGCTACCGACAGTGAGGGGAACGTGCAATTTCCAGGCGATGCGGCGGCCCAGGCCGAGTTCATCCTGGGCCGGATCCAGGCCATGATCGAGAACAACGGCTACAGCAAGGAGAACATCATCCGGTATGAGACCACCGTGACTCAGAAGGTTCCGCCGGAGCAGTTCGCCGGAATCCGTCAGGCGACCTCGGGTTTCATGTCCGATATTACCGTCAAGCCGACCGCTGGCACCTTTCGCGTGGTCCAGGCCCTGGGCAATCCGGAAATGCTGATCGAATTGGATTTCTGGCTGGCTCAGTAACAAGCGCGTTCCGAGGCGCTGGTCTTCGACCAGCGCGTTTCAAGTTTAACGTTTCACGAAACGGATACCTTAGTGGCATGGGGCTAGAACCCCAAAGGGGTGATGTTCAATAGCCTGGGGTGTAAACCCCAGGATTGAAAATAGCGTTAATGAGGGAGCCCTGTAAGGGCGATGTAGGGAACAACGTCAAGGGTTCTGACATCGCCCTTACAGGGCTCCTTTTGTTGCGGACCTTGAGCAACCCAGGGCTCACGCCCTGGGCTATTTTCATGCCGCCCCTTCAGGGCTCCGGAGACGTGAGGTGGCAGCGTTCTGTGTGAAAGATGCCCTGAGTATGGACCTCAGTGCGCCGATTCCGGAAAGCCGCTCTTTAGCCTGCCTATCTCACACCCGATCTGCTGCATCGGCATAATGATCCGTCCTGACTGTGTTGTGCTCGGAAAACCTCCTCAGCGTACTGACTAGTACGCTTACGGCGGTCTCCCATCGCACGCCTTGTCAGGCCGGCCCTTCTACCGTTTCGCGAAGACCTGGCGTGAGAAAGGCAGGCTTGAGCGGCCGCTACATTGGGTTTGCCGCTTGATCGGAGGGCGCACGCCGTGCGCCCCTACTATTCTACCTTCGGGTTTGGCTGAAGTCGGAAGGGGAAGAAGGGAAAGAATTTTCTTCGCTTCGCTCAGATAAAGGCGGCTTCTCTGTGTCTTTGTGTCTCTGTGGTGAAACTCTTCTCCGTGTCTTTGTGGTAAAGGGCTACCCTGGCAAAACGCGAAAGATATGAACGTTTTCACTCCCGGGGCTGGTCCACTCCGAGTATTTAGCCATGAAGTTCTGAAGCACCGCCTCCTTGACCTCGGCATCGGTGAGGAAAGACACCGTTCTGTCATAGAGCTGGTTCCCAATCTTGAGGCGGACACGCGGGTCGCGAAGGACGTATTGGTTCCAGAGCCTGCCGTAGGGAAACTCTCCGCCCTGGTAGTAAGCAGAAAATAGGTACAATTCTCCATTGTAGGTGGTACAATAGGTGTTGACTGAGTGGGGAACGAAATACCAGGTCCGGGTCTCCACGTAGATCTCCTGAATTTGTTCGGTAAAGGACCAGTCGGTGACGGGTGTCGTGACCAGTTCCCCTTTGACCCACAAACCGGCACTACGATCTCGAGGCTCGAAACCCACCACGCGCAAGGTGATGAGCCCCAGAATCAAGACAGCCGCAATCAGTGATCCTCCAATGATGAACGCTTTTTTCATTTTTTCATTACCTCGCTGGCTAAACTCCAGACCACGTCTCGCTGGAAGAAATGCCAGACGATTGTACTCGGGTTCGGGTCTCTGGCCAAGACTCCGGATCTGTCGAATGCCCCAGAAATCGTAGCGGGTATCCAAGCCGGCTCCCTGAAGAAGACCGGAGGATTCTGTAACTGGTTGTTTTGGCGCAGGATAAGGTGATTTTCGGGATGGAGTGCCAGCTGCGATAGAAAGTGCGATCGAGTGGAGAATCTTTGGCTGGCCGGCCGCTTGTGGTCAGAATTTTCATTCCCGTGAAATTTAATGAAACTTATTCTTGTTTTCAGCATATTCGTTGGGACGGCGCGGGAGTTTGCAGTTCGTTCTGTGCCCGTATCAGAGGTAATTAGGGGAATCATTCAATGAGCAAATTTAGGAGATCTGTCAAGTGGTAACGATGACCGAAAGTTTACTGGATACCGAAGAAAAGCATGAGAGCATCACGGCTTTGCTGAGCCTGGGTAAAGAGCGGGGATATCTTTTTTATGAGGAGGTCGCCAATGCCCTGGCCGATGAGATCGACTCGCCCCAAAGCCTTGAGAATCTTTTCCAGCTTCTGGGCAATGCCGGGGTCGAGATTCTGGACGCCGAGCAGGAAGTGGAGCCGGCCCAGCCAAAACCGCGCTCCAAAGTCATTACCGGGAATCAGGAGGCTGCACGCCACTGGGACAAAACCAACGATCCGATCCAGATTTATCTCAGAGAAATGGGAACCGTTCCTCTCTTGACTCGCAAGGAAGAAATTGCACTGGCCATCAGAATCGAAGAAGGAGAAAAGAAGTTCCTCGATGCGTTGACGCGCTCTCCGGTGGTGGTGGAGGAAATTTTTGTCTATGGCAATCGAGTCAGAAATGATGAGCTCAACATCACCCGTCTGGTCCAGTTCAAAGAAGAGGAATCGACGGATGAGTTGCGAAAGAAGCGCCGCCGCCTGGTTCTGAGGCGCATCACCAAGGTGGCCGGCTTGCGAGAGGAAGTCGTACAGCTCAGAAAAAGACTGGGTAGAACCAAGAAAGAGGGTAGAGGGTACACCCGGCTCCTTTCCCAGATCACTGATCACCAGATTGCCATGGCCCAAGTGGTGGGCAGTCTGGGCCTGAAGCCTGACGTGCATCGGGAGCTCGTACATGTGTTCAAGAGCACCGTCCAGCAGATCGTGATGCTGGAGAGGGAATCGACCCGACTGAAGAAGCGACACAAGTCTTCCTTGAAGTCCGATGAAGCCAAAATAGTGGCCCTGCGGATGCGGGAGATTGCCCAGGAACTCAACCAGATCGAAGAGAAGCTGCTGGCATCGCCGGCCGAGCTGAAGCGAAACCTGACTCTACTCAAACAGGAGGAGGTGGAGTTGGAGATTGCCAAGAAGGAACTGGTTGAAGCCAACCTGCGATTGGTGGTCTCGATTGCCAAGAAATACTACAACCGTGGACTCCATTTTCTGGATCTGATCCAGGAGGGGAATATCGGGTTGATGAAGGCCGTGGACAAGTTTGAGTATCAGCGTGGCTACAAATTCTCCACCTATGCAACCTGGTGGATTCGACAAGCCATCACACGAGCCATTGCCGACAAGGCGAGAACGATACGCGTCCCGGTGCATATGATTGAGTACATCAACAAACTCACTCGAGTCTCCCGGGCCCTGGTTCAAGAGTATGGACGTGAACCGACCGACCACGAGATTGCCAAGGTCATGGAGATTCCCGTGAGCAAGGTGCGCAAGATCCATAAGATTACGCGTCAGCCCATCTCGCTGGAAACACCTGTCGGAGAAGAAGAGGACAGCCACCTGGGGGACTTTATTGAAGATAAGGATGTGGCTCCTCCCGATGAGGCCGCCATTCATATCCATTTGAAGGACCAGGTCTCTGCCGTGCTTCGGACCCTGCCTTCCCGCGACGAACAGATCATCCGCATGCGCTTTGGGGTTGGCGACGGACAGGAGCACACCCTGGAGGAAGTGGGGCAGAAATTCTCTGTCACCCGGGAAAGAATCCGACAGATTGAAGAAAAAACCCTTCGCAAGCTTCGAGATCCCCTGGCTTTTGCTGATCCACTAGCACCGGCTTAGCCCGCATTTCTCACACCATCTCGTCACGAATCGGTGCAAGGGCCGGTCTGACAAGGCGCGTGACCCGCAAGGCGGGTACCCCAGGCCCCCGCAAACGTACTGTAAGGTACGTTGAGGAGGCTGACGGAGTGGAACACCGTCAGGACGGATCATGGCGCCGATGCAGTAGAGGGGGCGTGAGAAATGCGGGCTTAATCGGGCCAGGCGGCCTGGAGCCCCAGGCCAGGCCAGGCCGCGGGGGCCTTGGCCCCGTGGGCCGCTTCGGATGGGGGCAGGTCGGTGTCCCAGTTGCCGCCCACGAACCGACAATCGGTGATTCCATCGGAGTCATCCGAAGCCAGCCAGCAGATAGGATCCACCATGACCTCCGGCTGGACCAGGGCAGCCCGGTCGAAGGGAGCGTCAGAGGGGATGAAACCGGTGTTGGTCGGTCCTCCGGGCACCAGTACGTTGACCGTGACCCCCGTTTCCCCAAGGTCCTTGGCCCAGCCCGAACTCGCCGCTTCCAGAGCCGCCTTGGAAGGTCCGTAGGGCGTGTAGGAACGTCGGTGCATGGTGTCCAGGCTGGTGGTCACATTGACGATGCGACCCCAACCTTGCGAGATCAGGTGTGGTGCGGCGAGGCTGGACAGCATGAAGGGACCCTTCCAATTCACATCCATCAGTCGCTGCCAACGGTCCAGGTCGGCCTCCCAAAAACGCACCGGCTCATTCATATAATTGGAACGGATCGTCTGCATACCGATGCCGGCGTTGTTGACCAGGACATGCATCCCCCCGAAGTGAGAAAGTGTTTGATCCACGATCTTCCGGCACTCTTCCGGCTGGGTGATATCGGCGATCACCGGGAGTACCGTGCCCCCTCCGCTATTTCCCTCTCCTGCCCTGGCCAGGGCAGCAAGGGAGTCCTGATTGGTATCCACAGCCGTGACCTGAGCCCCCCTGGCGGCCAATCCCAGCGTCATTGCGCTCCCCATGCCGCCGCCGGCGCCTGTGATGATGACAATCCTATCCTTGAGAGATTTCTCTGACATAAGTTCTGCAAGCTCCTTTTCTCTTGATCTTGTTTCGGCTCTTGAAAGTTTTCAACTGTCTTCGACACCCGGAGTCTGCCGGATCTTTTCCCCGGGCCCAGGCTCGGGATCGTCCCTATGCGTTCGCACGGACGGTCAATCCCAAAGGGGATAAGGAGGCCGCATTTCGTCAAAGGGAAAAGGGATCCTTTTCTTCTGCACGATCTCCCGTGAGTTGAGGAGCGCGGCGGTCTTGAGGATGCTTTTGTAAATCGGATTGCGCCCCTCCGCACCTCCGTATCCCCAGGGTTTTTCTCCTGGGCCCCCGGGGCGGCCCACCACGATACGGCCTACCATGCCGACGACTTCCTGATACTTGCTGAAGTAGTCGTAGGTTCCCTCCACATCCAAAACAAAGTCGAAAAAGGGTCGATCAGGAAAGCCGAAGTTGAAGGGCTTGGCTGTTTCAGGAATGCGCAATTCATGATTGTCATGGTCCGGATGATAGGCACTCAGGGTGGTCATGTCCGAACTCTTGGGGATAAAGCGAATGGTCTCTCCGGGTTGGACAAAAAGCCCCACCGGATCGAAACAATAGACCGAATCGGAGAACCTGCGCAGACTGTGAATCAAAGGCATTTCTGCTGCCGCTGTCCCTGACGGGGTGGTGGAATCCTGTTTCGGGTTGGCACCCATGGTCCGATGTCCGGCCGTCGCAATGCCGGCCGCCAGAAAAAACTGCCGTCGTGTGAGTGTGAGGGTTTTCATGTCTCTTCTCCTACTGGCCGTCAGGTGAGAAGGCGAAAAGGGAATAGCGGCCGGCGTTGAGGAATTCCTGCACCATTTCCGGTGGATTCATTCCTGGACGCCCTCCATCCAAAATAGCCCCGGGGATTCCATTGCTGCAGTAGAGGGTTCCATTGGCAATCGTGAAACCCGCACGGCGACTGGTAGGCAGGGTGTGTTCCCAGAGCACTCTGCCGGTGGCCGAATCCAGAATCTCGACGCGTCCGTCGTTGAATCCCTGATAGAGGAGCCCATTGGCGACGGCAATGCCGCCCTGGCAGATGCCTCCCAGATTATAGGTCCACCACACGATATCGCCCGTGTATCCGTGAAGGGCCGCTGTCACCGAAAGCGGGGGTTTACCGATCGACTGGGTAGCGGCATTGGATACGACATAGACGTTGTTGTAGGCCACCGCGATTCCGTCCACATTGGGACCACCAAAGTAATAGTGTGGTGTCAGTTGAGCTCGCCAGAACTGTTCGCCTGTGTAGCGGTTCATGCAGTAGATCCCGGTCTTGTTGGTGGCCACCAGACACTGGCGAATGGCGCCCTTTTTAAGCCCGGGCGCCTCCGCGTCAAAAAGAACGGGATGGCTGCTGAAGTCGAGGTCGTGCGGATCGTTGGGGCGAATTTGATAAAACCACTTGAGGACGCCGGTATCCGCGTCAAGGGCCAGCACGGATTCCGTATAAAGGGCGGGGTCGGGCTTGAAAATCTTGACGCTGCCGGTAGTGAAATAAACGTTTCTTTGTGCCTCATCCAGGGCAGGTGAGGTCCAGATGGCGCCTCCTCCGCCGGGATACTCGGGGCCGGTAACCCAGAATTGCCACCGAATGGCACCGGTCTCAGCATCCAGGCATAACGCCCGGTTCATTTGCCCTACCGTTCCGACATAAATCTTTCCATCGAAAGCGGCGCAGGCGCAGTGAACCCGGATGGGACGAGTTCGGGTGGTATCCGGCTGAACGCTTGTTTTCCAGATCGACTTCCCGTTGGCCGCATCCACGCAGTGAATGATCCCCAGGGAGTCACCAAAGTAGAGGCGGCCTTCGTAAAACTGAGCCCCTCGTCCCATTGTCGAGGGCCTGGATGGACGTCCTTCCTGGTTCGAACCCATCTCATAGGTCCATTTGCGTTCTCCGGTAAGGGTGTTCAGGGCAAAGAGTTTGCCTCGGACTCCGAAGTAAAGCAGATCGCCCACCACGGCCGGAGTGGTTTCAATGGGCACGTCCAGGTCAAACTGCCACTTGACCTTGAGCCGAGACACATTGTTTTTGCCCAGCGTCGTTTCCAGGGGGTTGAACCGTGTGTTTTGCAGATCGTAGCCATAGCGTTGCCAGTGGATGGATCCGTCCGGATTGGAGGCCGATGAACGCTGATTTCCCCAGGCCGCTGCAGGCCCCAGAGCCGCCAGTGCCCCGACCGATCCGACCTGTTGAAGAAAGACTCTCCGGCCAGTTCGAGAGTTGCCATGATGGAACATAGAACGCCTCCCCAGGGTTTCTTCAGAGGTGGGGCGACTTGCCCCGGGGGGAAATTGTAATGGCGTCCTCGAAAGGGATCAAGCAAAAGCTGTCGATTGAGACCGGCGTGCCCACTAAACACGCAAGAATAGCCCTTTGGGCTGCCCGGAATCGGAGGCCACCGGGGGGAGGGATGCACCTACCTCGAACCGGTGAGTCAGAGCAGGTCATCGAGAAGGCACCAAGACGCCCCGACCCGAACTCAGGAACTCCCTGAAAAGAAAGAACATTGACATGTTTCGAACTAATTTGTTATTACATCTGCACCGACTAAGGACATGGAATTACGAGACAACACCTGGGAAAGAGGCGAGATTGAAAGCTCCCTGATCTTTCGAGATGTCGAGCTGGAATCCATTCTGGGGCTTTTGCAGGACTGTCCTGTGAACGAGTTGCAGAAGGGCGACACGCTCATCCACCTCGGGCGGCCCAATCATCTCATGTATCTGCTTCTCTCCGGCCGTTTGCGCATCCATTTGAAGCTCACAGCCGATCCGGTAGCCGTATTGTCGCCGGGGGAAATCGTCGGGGAACTGTCTTTGATAGACGGGCAACCCACTTCGGCCTTTGTTGTGGCCGATGACCAATGTCGGCTCCTGGTCATCAATGAGAAGACGTTGTGGTCCCTTATCGAATCAACTCATGTGGTCGCCCGAAATTTACTGCTGATTCTTTCTCGGCGCATGCGTCATGGAAATACGATCATCCTGAGCGCCCAGCAAATCGAGCGCGACTACGCTCACTATGCGGTCTTCGATGCTCCGACCGGTCTTTACAATCGGCATTGGGTGGACAAGATCTTTGGCCGACAGGTAGACCGGTGCCAGAAGAGCGATACCACCATCTCGCTGCTGCTACTGGATATCGATGGATTTAAAGAATATAACGAAGATCACGGTCGCGTGGCAGGCGACCGGGTGCTGCACAGCGTAGCGGTAGCCCTTCGAGAGAATATGCGTCCTGATGAGATGATTGCCCGCTACGGTGAAGACGAGTTCATTGCACTGCTCCCCGAGGTTGATGCCAATACGGCTCGAGCCCTGGGTAACCGTGTCCGTCAGGCCGTCCAGCAAATGCAAATTTACAGCCTTGACCAGCAGCCTCTTCCCTCCGTGACCATCACCATTGCGGTTACCGAAATGAGCAGTGAGGAGAGGGCCGACGACCTGCTGGTTCGTGCCGAGGCTGCTTTGAAGGCGGCCCAGCAAGCCCCGCCCAGCTAGTGCCCTCGCGGCGCGAAGCCGCGTTCCACGTTTCACGAAACAACGGACTTGAGGGTTTCTCCGTTCCCACAACAGTCAACCATTTCACGTTCTCTTTCCCACTCCGGATTAACGTGAAACGTTAAACCTGAAACGTGAAACGCGCTGGGCTTCGAAGAAGACCAGCGGCTTCAACCCCTTCATTGACCCGAACAGTCGTCTTCCAGGCTCTTGAGATCCCGGCCTTTCCCGACGACCACCAGCACATCTTTGGCGTGAATGGTGTGAGAGGCCTGGGGATTGAACTCCATCGTTCCATCAGCCTGTTGAATGGCGATGACGATCACTCCATAATGTGCTCTTATCTGGGATTCAGAGAGGGAACGGCCGCTCAAGGGGGAGCCATCGCACACCTTGATTTCTTCCAAACTCAGCTGCATGTAATCGCGATGGGTTGCGAGCTCAAGAAATTCCACGACGGCCGGCCGAATGGCGGCATGAAGGACCCGGGCACAGGCGGATCGATAAGGAGAAATGATCTTGTCCGCTCCCACCCGTTTGAGTTTGGACTCGACCCTTTCTTCGGAGGCTCTGGCGATGACCATGACTGAAGGACTCAATTCCTTGGCCGTGATGGTCAAAAGTAAATTGTCGGCATCCGAAGGCAGCAGGGCCAGAACGGCCTTGGCTCGGTCCAGTCCTGCGGATTGAAGGACCGAATCCTCCGTTGCGTCACCGATCAGGTACAAAAGGCCGGTGGCCTGAAGGTCCCCTTCCAGCTCATGATTGGCCTCCAGGACGCAGACCGGATAGCCTTCGGTCTCCAGACCGAAGGCAACGGGTCGTCCGATTCGTCCGAACCCGCAGACGATAAAGTGATCTTCGAGTTTTGCGACCTCTTTTTGCATCCTTTTCCTTCCCAATACGCCCTGAAGTTCACCTTCCAGGACCACCTGACCGAGTCGTGTGAAAGTATAAATCGCCGTTCCAATCCCCAGGACGATAACGAAACTGGCGAAGACGCGGCCGGTCTCGCTTAAAGGGTGAACCTCTCCATAGCCAACGCTGGAGATGGTGAGAATGGTCATGTAGAAGGAGTCGAACAGCGACCAGCCTTCAATGAGACTGAATCCAAGGGTCCCCACCACCGTCCAGATGCCCAACAACCCCAATCCCAGGAAAAGACTGTTTTGCTGTTTTCTCAATAGGATGGGAATCGGGGCATTTCCTCCGGCCACGGCGTTACGGGCTCCTTCTCGAGAGCGATGGATCATTGAGGTGCCTATCCATCGGGTTGGGTCTATTAAAGGGGCGTTGTGAGAAATGCGGCCTTAGTTGTTGGCTGGCTCGTCGAGACGGTTGACTGACAGCTTCGTCCATGGGGATCGGCACCCTCATTTGTTTGTGCCAGAAGGCCGGGCCTGAACTCAATCCATTTCCCAGGGGTTGGGCGGCTCATCCAGCTCATCCTGAGATTCCAGAGCTTCTTGAAACTTGCCTTCCAGGCCTTCTCGCCGGGACTGTTCGGTTTGGAAGGCCTTCTGGAACAGTTCGTCAGACTTCTCCTTGCGTGCGTGAACCTGGGCCAGACCATCCTCGAAAGAGTAACCGGATTTCTTGGCTTGACCGTGGATGACCAGTCCGGTCTTGGGATCCACTACCATGGTAGCATCGCAGAGGGGACAGACCACATTGATTCTGTCACTGCCTTTTGCCATGGCCCAATTGTATCAAGCTCGATGGGTGTGCAGTAGTGTGAGAATCCCGAACTAGGGAAAGATACCCAGTTCTCGAAGGGAGGTGGCGACCTTCTCAATGGCCACAATATAGGCAGCAGTCCGTAGATCGGGGACACGGCGGCGGCGTTTGTGAAGCAACCGAACTTCCTCGTAGGCCATGTTCATCGTCCCTTCCAATCCCGAGATGACGAGGTCGGCCTCCTTGGCACCTTTCAGGAAGATCTCACGAATGGGGGCCGAAATACTTTGTCCGCCCGTGGTTTCCAGGTAATCCACCAGAGCCTGGCCCCGCGATTCTTCAAGCCGGCGGCCCATTCGACCGTACCGGATATGGGCCAGGTTCTTACTCCATTCAAAGTAGGAAACGGTCACTCCTCCAGCATTGAGATAGATGTCGGGAATGATCAGCACCCCTGCTTTGAGTAATTTTTGTTCGGCCTGGGGCGTCACCGGCCCGTTGGCGGCTTCAGCCACGATCTTGGCTCGAATCCGATCCGCGTTGTTCAGCGTGATCTGATTTTCCAGGGCAGCGGGGATCAAGATATCGCACTCGGTTTCCAGCACCGCTCGTGGATCGGTCGTGCTGGTCGCTCCTGGAAAATTCAAAATTGAGCCTTTTTTGTTGCGGTGTTTGAAGAGCTTGGCAATATCCAGGCCTTTGGGATTGGACACGGCTCCATCGTATTCACCGACAGCAATGATCTTGCAGTCGTCTTGTTCGGACAGGAACCGGGCGGCGTAATAACCGACATTGCCAAATCCCTGCAACGCCACTCGCTTTCCGGCCAGGCCGGGGTCCATGCCCAGCGCCTTGATTTCGTTGTTATGTTGGAAGACCTGGCGCATCCCAAATTGAACCCCCCGGCCCGTGGCCTCTTTTCGACCACGGATACCGCCCTGAGACACCGGCTTGCCGGTGACACAGGCCAGGTTATCGATTCCTCCGGTATGGAAGGTGTCGTAGGTGTCGAAAATCCATGCCATCTCTCTTTCCCCGGTTCCCATATCGGGCGCGGGGACGTTTTCCCCGGGTCCGATGTAGTTTTTCCGAAGCAGTTCAACGGTGAAGCGCCGGGTGAGTTGCTCCAGGTGGCGGACGTCCATCTCACGGGGGTTGACGGCGACACCGCCCTTGGATCCCCCAAAGGGAACATCCACCAGGGCACACTTGTAGGTCATCAGAGCGGCCAGGGCCATGATTTCGTCCTGCGTGACATGAGGACTGAAACGGAGTCCCCCCTTCAAAGGCTTACGATGATGAGAGTGTTCCGCCCGCCATCCGATGAAGTGTTTGATCTTGTTTCGGATCTTGACCGGAAAAGTGACCTGAAACACGTTGTCGCACTTCTTGATCTTTTCGAGGAGGCCCTGGGGCTCGTTCATCAGGGCCGCCGCCCGATCGAACTGCTGTGACACTATGTTGTTCAGATTGAGATCTTCTTGCACCTTGCGACGTTTTTTTGGCATGTGGTTATCCTACTAGAGCAATATGTCTTAACTACCTCTCGGTCGCCTGTTTATCGGCCGTGGATAGTCGGGACTTTAACGGGTCCAGGTCAACCAGGTTGAAAACAGCTTTTTGACAAACGGAGTGAGGCGAGTTCGGCTGTAGAGGTCTCCCACCTGTTTCATGGCTTCGGCCTGAGTCGGATAAGGGTGGATGACGCTGGAGAGGGTTTTCAATCCTGCGCCGGCCACCATGGCCAGGGTGATTTCACTAATCATCTCGCCAGCGTGACGGGCCACAATGGTGGCACCCAGAATCTGGTCGGTTCCCTTCTTGGCCAGTACCTTCACGAATCCGACCTCGGCTTCGATCAGCCCTCGGTCCACCTCTGCAAGAGGTCGGAAATAGGTGTCGATTTCAACGCCCTCCTGGCTGGCATCTCGCTCGTACATCCCCACATGGGCGACCTCCGGATCGGTGTAGGTGCACCAGGGCATGGTGAGGGCACTCAGTTTCTTTCGGCCAAAGAAAAGAGCATTTTGAATCACAATTCTGGCCGCTGCATCGGCGGCGTGGGTGAATTTCCAGTTCATGCAAATATCCCCGGCCGCATAAATTTTTGGATTGCTGGTTTGCAGGTAATCGTTTACCTTCACGCCGCGATGGGTGTATTCCACCCCCACCGCCTCGAGATTCAAGTTCTGCATGTTGGGAGCGCGGCCCACGCCCACCAGAATTTCATCCACTTCAAGGGTCGATTCCTTGTCTTCGTGTTTCAGGTGAAGGAGTTTTTTGCCCTGGGCCGAGGTGACCCTCATGAGTTGAGTGGCCAATCGAACATCAATGCCCTCTTTCTGGAAGGTGTCTGCGATGATGCTGGCTGCATCCGAATCTTCCCGTGCCAGGAATTGCGGTCCTGCTTCAATGATGGTGACCTCTGTTCCCAGTCGAGAAAAGGCCTGAGAAAGTTCGCAGCCAATAGGGCCGCCCCCCACCACGGCCAGTTTATCCGGGCGTTCCGTCAGGGAAAAAATGTTTTCATTGGTCAAGAAGCCCGTTTCCTTCAAGCCTTCAACGGGGGGAGATGCGGGTTTGGCCCCGGTCGCTATGACGGCCTTTTTGAAAACTAACTTCTGATCGTTAACCGTTACAGTGTCGGGACCGGAGAATTGGCCTTCCCCCAAAAATACATCGATTCCCAGATCGCGGAATCGGTGAGCTGAATCGTGATGACTGATCCTGGCCCGAAGGTCCCGCATCCTTTCCATCACTGCAGGAAAGTCGACTTCCGGGGCGGCATTGCAGGAAACTCCGAATTCGGAAGCCGAGCGGATGTCCTCCACCGCCCTTCCGGAACGAATCACGACCTTGGAAGGAACACACCCGACATTGAGGCAATCTCCGCCCAGCAGTGATGTCTCTACAAGGGCAACCTTGGCTCCAAGACCGGCGGCCCCGGCGGCCGTGACCAGGCCGGCCGTTCCTGCCCCAATCACCACCAGGTTGTAGCGGGGTGCGGGTTCTGGGTTGATCCAGTCGGGCGGATGAACGTTGGAAACGAGCGTTTGGTTGTGGGAGTCCATGGGGTGGACAACCACCGGAGCACCTTGTGGCGGAGTCATCAGAGGTTCCTCCTTAATGCCCGGATTATGCCTGATCCAGGTTCATACGACCTTCTTTTTCAGGGCGTTTCGGGCAATTTTTGTGATGTAGAGGGTGAGTATAATTGTGGCACCCAGACCGATGATGTAAAGGGCCCATTCCCCAGAGGTGCGAGAACGTTCTTCACTTCCGAGTGTGGCCAGATCTCCGGCCAAGGATCCCACGTAGACGTACATCACCGTCGCCGGCAGCATTCCAATCCAGCTGGCGAGAAAGTAGTCCTTGAGAGTGACCTTGGTGATGCCAAAGGCATAGTTGAGAAGATTGAAGGGAAAAACCGGAGAAAGACGAACCAGGCCTACAATCTTCCATCCCTCTCCCGCCACCGCCTGGTCGATGGCCTCGAATTTCTCATTCGATTCAATTCTTTTAGCCACCCAATCCCTGGCCAGGTAGCGGCCCATCAAAAAGGCCAGGGTGGCACCCGTGATGGAACCGACAGACACAAGAACAGACCCCCAGACCACGCCGAACAGAACCCCTGCCGCCAGGGTCAGAAGGAATCCGGGCAAAAAGAGAACGGTGGCAAGGGCATAGAGTCCGATGAAGAAGATGCCTCCCCAGGGTCCGAGAGAGGAGATCCAGCCCAGTGCCTCCCGGAGCAATTGCTGGACATCGAACGCGCTTGCCAAGGCGAACAAGCCGACCGCGGCCACGAGAAGCAGCGTCCCCTTCACAAGGGTTTGAGTCGTGCCGCGCATGGTATTGCTTGGGTATTCAGGAGGATTCCGAGATTAACTGCGGTAGTTGGTGAATTGGACATCGATGCCAAAGTCCTTTCCCTTCAGCAGAGCGATGATTTCCTGCAAGGTGTCGCGATCGCGGCCCGAAACCCGAACGGAATCCTCTTGAATGGTATTTTTGACCTTCAACTTGGTGTCGCGGATAAAACGAATGATTTCTTTGGCCTTCTCGGTGGTAATGCCCTGCTGGATGCCCACGCGCTGGCGGAGGGTTCCCCCCAGAGCACTCTCAGTTTTGCCATAGCTGAGTGCCTTCAGCGGGACCTTTCGCTTGACCAGTTTCTGCTGAAGGATATCTGTGAGAGCCTGAAGTTTGTACTCGTCATCCGAAACCAGAATCAACTCCTCATTCTCCAACTTGACATCGCTTTCACTTCCTTTGAAATCAAAGCGCTGGCCAACCTCTTTCATGGTTTGTTGGACGGCATTGCGAACTTCTTCAAGATCGACTTTTGATGTGATATCGAATGAATTGTCTTTAGCCATAATTACCTCACCAGTCTGCGTGTGCCCACTTAGGTTACTAGAGGTTGAGGGGAGATTCCATCCTGTTCGGTGCTTTGGTTGGCTAGTGGACTGCACCACAGAGACACAGGGAAG
>JAZFRU010000342.1:0-2080 GCA_036445815.1 Acidobacteriota bacterium
AGTCTTTGCGTCTGCCCCACGGAACAGGTTCTGGGTTTCAACAAACTTCTGAAACCTCTTATCAGCTTCCCTTTTGGGGTATTTCGTTGATTTTCTCTCGGAAATATCAACCAGAAATAACTTTCCCGGAGCATGGGCAAGTCCGTGCATCAACTCGGCGTGGCAGATTCCAACGTCTCCGGCTTCTTCCATTTTTGTCAGCCAGCCCGCGTTCCCATTGTAGAGAACCAGCAAGATGTCGCAGTCCTTGACCTCTGTCAGTGAGTCGGACCCAGTTTTCTTGGACACGGAATTGAGCTAACCGAGTGCCCAAGGAGGACGACTTTATGCATAATATTTTTGAACATGATGTTGCTGTTGACGGTCCGGTGGTAAACGAGGGCGAGCGCAGCTCGGCCACGGTTTCCACCGGCCAGGGGCCGCGGGTCGGTTCGCTGGAACGTGGGCAGCGGTGGACAGTGAGGCGGAAGCATGAAGCTGTCCTCCGTCTGCTGGGAGGCGCGCCCGTGGAGCTTCTGTCGCGGGAGCTGGGCGTCGAGGTATATCGCCTTGAGGCGTGGCGTGAGAAGGCGATGTCGGGGATGGATATGTCCCTGAAGGAGCGAGCGGGCGATCCGTTGCAGGCGGAATTGGACACGGCCATGAAACGGATCGGGGAATTGACCATGCAGGTGGAACTGCTGGAGGCCAAGATGGAGAAATCCGTCCCTTTGGCCCGAAAGAGGTCGAGGCGATGAGCCGGGCGGCCTCCCCCGGCACGGGCCTGGTCTACGGTGTGGCGCGGGTCTGTGCGATCTGGGGTGTCCCCCGTTCGTCGTTCTATGCCGAGCAGCAGCGGAAGGTGGCTGACCCCTCCAAGCCCGCGGCAAGGCGTCGGGGACCGAAGCCGAAAATCTCCGACGCAGATCTGCTGGCGGCCATCCGGGCCGATCTGGAAGCCTCTCCGTTCGAGGGCGAGGGATACCGCAAGGTCTGGGCTCGGCTGCGGGTGCAACAGGGCATTCGTGTATCGCGGACGCGGGTCCGGGTGCTGATGCGCGACAACAACCTGCTCTCGCCTCACCGTGCCCGCCGCCGTGACGGACGCACTCACGACGGTACCATCATCACCGATGCCCCCAACGTCATGTGGGGGACGGACGGGGTTCGGGTCTTTACCCTGGAAGACGGCTGGGGCTGGATATTCCCGGCGGTGGATCACTGGAACGCGGAGTGTGTCGGGTGGCACGTGTGCAAGAAGGGCGACCGCTTCGCCGCCCTGGAGCCGATCAAGATGGGGCTGGCGAGGCTCTATGGCTCCACCTCCGCCGGCGCCGCCCGTGGGCTGTCCTTGCGGATGGATCATGGCACCCAGTACCTGTCGGACCACTTCACCAACCAGATCAAGTTCTGGGGCATCCAGCCGTCCTATTCCTTCGTCGCCGAGCCCCAGGGCAACGGCGTGGTGGAGCGGTTCAACCGCACCCTGAAGGAGCAGGTCATCCACGGCCGTGTCTATCGGAACCTCGACGAATTGCGGAATGCCGTCCGTCAGTTCGCACACCGATACAACGCACAATGGCTGGTCGAGAAGAATGGCTTCCTGAGCCCCAATCAGGCCAGAGAGAAGTGGAACGCGGCGAGGTCAGTCAGGCCCGCCGCATGACAAACTTGTGTCCAGGAAACCGGGTGCGGTACAGACGACGATATTTGGGGCGCCTCAGAGACATATTCTGAGGATTTATTTTCGTATTGCGTAACAATAAAAGACTCTTTTGAGGATCTAGCTTACGAGATCCAGGCCAGAGGCTTTTTTCGTGGATTTTCTGAACTTCGTAGAGTTACGATTACCGAATTGAACGGCGTAGACGAAAAGGCGGCGAGAGCGATCGAAAGCTGGTTTATTCTGGACTGACTCGGTTCGTAGGATTTCAACGCGCAACGCTGGCCATCACCCGAGCTGATCCAGGGAGTGCAGCCTGTTTGGTCGCCCGGCCAGGGGGCACACAGGCGTCTGTACGCTGCGTAGAAGCTGCTGTGTTCGTCAGAGCCGTCTGACGCATATAGCGGCGGTCTTAGCGAGGTTTCAAAGCGTCGTGTA
>JAZFRU010000343.1:0-5277 GCA_036445815.1 Acidobacteriota bacterium
CCAATTCAGCCAATTCTGTCGTGGCCTGGACTCTCTGTTGTAGAATTGACCCTGGACAGCCAAGCATACTGGCTGGAATGATGACCAGGGAAGGCTCAAAGATGGAAAATCAGGACACTAGGACTTGGGGGCACCGGTGGGGCTTTGCGGACACTCGGTTTTCCATTAATGACGATCGTTCCGTGACCCTGAGCGGTAACCGCTATGGCCTTTCAGGCTACAAGATGCACAATTTGTTGCCTTATGTGGAGGAGGTTCTGGGAATCCAGCTCGATCTGGAGAATCCCAGGCCGGAGATCCAGCCCAAGTCGGTGCCAAGTCCCAACCGGAATGAAGAATTCTGTCAGGCCGTAGAACAGCATTTCAAGGCCGATCAGTACACTTTTGATGATCGTCAGCGCCTTCTGCACAGCCACGGACAAACAACATCTGAAGAAGTCTACAAGGTGCTTTATTCGCAGCTGAAGCGAGTCACGGACATGGTGTTCCACTGCGAGTCGGAAGAGGATGTTCGGCGCCTCATTGATTTGGCCAAGCAACACGATGTGTGTCTGGTGCCTTACGGAGGTGGCACAAGCGTCAGTTGTGCTCTTCAGCTGCCGTCTCTGGAGAACCGAATGATTGTTTCCGTCGATATGAGGCGGATGAACACGATCGAGTGGCTGGACAGGCACGATCTGCGCGCCTGCGTTCAGGCTGGCATTACCGGGAAGCAGTTCGAAGAGGCGTTGAATCGACAGGGCTATACTTCCGGCCACGAACCGGACAGTATCGAGCTCTCCACCCTGGGTGGCTGGATTGCCACCAATGCCAGCGGAATGAAGAAGAATCGGTACGGCAATATCGAACAGATCGTGGAGAATATCACCATGATTACCCCCCAGGGAACGCTGGAGCAGGTCCAGCCGATGCCGCGAGTTTCCATGGGAATGCAACCTCAGAATCTTCTGTTTGGAAGCGAGGGCAATCTGGGTCTGATTACCAAGGCGGTCGTCAAGGTCTACCCGATGCCGGAGGTCAAGAAGTACGGGTCGTTGGTTTTCCCTAACTTTGATCTGGGCCTTGAGTTTCTGCATCGTCTGGCTCGTACTGGGTTTCTTCCGGCCAGCATTCGTCTGGTAGACAATGTCCAGTTTCGTTTTGGGCAGGCACTGAAACCGACCTCAACGGGACTCGAAGCCTTGTTGGACAAAATCAAAAAATTCTATGTTCTGAAGGTTCGTGGGTTTGATCCTCATGAGATGGTTGCGGCCACCATCGTGATGGAGGGCTCTGCCAGGGAAGTCAGTTATCAGGAAGCCAATATCTACAGACTGGCGAAACAATACCAGGGCATGGCGGGCGGAGCAGCAAATGGCGAGCGCGGCTATATGCTCACTTATGCCATAGCCTACATTCGTGACTTTTTGGGTGATTATTATGTGCTTGGAGAAACCTTCGAAACTTCGGCTCCCTGGAGTAAGATCCGCCAGGTCTGCAAAGCGGCAGAGGAGAGATTGCGGCAACGGCATCGAGAGTACAATTTACCGGGAACACCCTATCTGTCTTATCGCATAACTCAGCTGTACCACACGGGAGTATGCATCTATTTCATGTTCGGGTTTTTCACCAAGGGGGTCGAGAAACCAGATGAAATTTTTGGGAAAATCGAGCATTCGGTGCGTGAAGCCATTATTGAAAATGGGGGTTCCATCTCTCACCATCATGGAGTGGGGAAAATTCGCAAGGACTTCCTGAAAGAGACTCTTTCCAGTATGAGCATCGAACTGATCAAGAGCGTCAAGCAGTGCAATGACCCGCACAACATTTTTGGAATCCGGAACAATGTTTTTGCAGACTCGACAGAGGATTCCCTCTGAGTTCCATTCATGGGGAAGGCGGATATGAGGTTCAAAGGGAAAACCGCTATCATCACCGGGGCGTCATCGGGTCTGGGAAGGGCCCTTGCGCTGGATCTCGCCAGGGAGCGCATGAACCTGGTGTTGGCCGCCCGAAACGCAGACGCACTGAACCAGATCGCGACTCAGATCGAGAGCCTGAATTCGACCCCGATGGTGCAGCCCACAGATGTGACCGATCAAGCCCAATGCCAGGTTCTGATCCAGAGGGCCGTCGAAAAATTTGGAAAGATCGATTACCTGATTCTCAGCGCCGGGATCAGCATGTGGGTCCGATTCGACGAAATCACGGACATTTCGATCCTGCAGAAAGTGATGGACACCAATTATTTTGGTGCGGTGAATTGTATCCTTCCGGCCCTACCCCATCTCAAAGAGAATCGTGGTTCCATTGTTGCCATTTCGTCCGCCCAGGCCGTCATTGGCGTTCCTCACCATACCGGTTATTCGGCCTCAAAACATGCTCTCAGAGGTTTCTTGGAGGCGTTGGAGTTTGAAGTCGGTGATGACATCCACATCCTGAATGTGATGCCCGGCTGGATTCGAGGAACCAACCTCAGGGCGAACGCTTTCGCCGGGGATGGATCGTGTCTCAGCGGCACTCCACAGCATGATGATCAGGCCGTCGGCTTGCAGGATGCTTCGGTCAGAATCATCTCTTCCATGGGGAAACGCCGCCGCGAACTCTATATACCCGCCAAACTGAGAGTTTTGCCCTGGCTTAGAGTGATATCTTCCGGTTGGCTGAAGTTCGTGATTAAACGCGCGGTCAACAAGCAGAACCGATAGACCGTGCCCCATCGTTTGTCCGTTCTGTCGTTTTTTGTTTCTTTGGTGGAACTCAAAACGACGAACCTATCAGAAAAAATTCCCATCTACTCCACTCAGGAAATTCTTCTGTGAAGCAGGAAGGGGGCTTTTCGCGGTTGTACCCCCAGACCCGTGTGATCTTTGGACAAACGAACGAAGAAAAGGAATCAGCGCTCAGCGCAATAGACAAATGCGGGCGGCAAGTTTTTCCAGATCACACGAGTTTCCACGATTTCTTTGAATTGAGAAGACAAGCACCTTCTGAATCTTCTTCCCGAAGGCAGGAGGAGTCCATGGATGTAGGCAAAGGTTAAGAATTTACCTCCCGGCGCGAGAACCTCCATGATGGTGTCAAGTAGCTGGTCCTGTAAATCCTGACTGAAGCACGCCCAGGGTAGTCCGCAGATGATCCGGTCACATTGCTCAATCCCTGCACGTCGCAGATATTGTGCCGTGTTGACTGCGGAATCGTGAAAGACTGATGCTTGAGGGCAGCGTCTCCGGGTTGCCTCGACGAAAGCAGGGTTGATTTCCAGGGCGATGGCCGTCGTATCCTTGGAAATTCTTTCCAGGATTTTCTCGGTAAAGACACCCGTGCCCGATCCGAACTCCACTACCGCGGACGCGTGTGACAAATCTGCGGTGTCAGTGATCAGTTCAGCCAGTTCCCTGGAACTTTCTGCGATTGCCCAGGTGGCCGTAGGATGACGAATAAACTCTTTCAGGAACCGGGCCTTGTGCATGGTGATATCGGGAAGTTCAGGCATCTACACTCTGGCTAACTGGGCCAGGTGTTTCAAGTCATGGTAGCCAATGAGACGAATCCGTTCGTACAGCGTCATGGCCCCAAAACGAGGATGTTCCCACCATAAATCGTCCAGGTCTCGTGACCGGTGGGACAAAAGTTGCGATTTGGTCTGGCTACGGAATTGGCGTAATTCCTGGACCAGTTCTGTCAAGATCAGGCCATGAGTCGGTCGTGTGCCCTCCGGCGCCTTTCCCTTTCCAGATTTGGACACATCCGCCATATCCTCCAGTGGCATGCGGCGAGTAGCCAGCACCTGTTGCAGATCAAGGCTTTCTCCTGGGTCACCGGTGATCTGCGCCAGCATGGACTGGCTGTGTCGCTGTTCCACCAGCAGGAGGTGGTGGATGATCTCTCCGACTGACCACTCATCAGGACCCGGCCGTCTCTCGGAATCGGCCTGCGAAATCCCTTCAATCAGAGCCACTACCTGGTCGCGAGACTGGTCCAGGACTTCAAGGGCGGCGTCCATTTTCTCTTCCGGGGTCGCAGTTGTTTTCATCTCCTGAGCCTCCATCGTCAAGATCATGTTAAGAGATGACCACGAATTTTCATAGTTCGAATCTCTACTTTCCAGTAGAACCGGGCCTCCCTTCTTCAATCAATCGTACCCTCGAGAAGATCGGCAATGTCCGGCCATTGAAATGGCTCCAACAAAAAAGAGCCTGAACAGGCTGGGACTTTCCTGTTCAGCGACTGGGCATGCGAGGCGTGAGCATTCTCGATGTCCATCTCCCCGGGGATTCAAGGAGTCAGAACATGACTGAGAGGGTGTTCACCATTCGAAAGACTTGCTCCCCAGGGCGGCAACTTGCTAAACTCGTCCCCTACCGACGGTTAAGTCTTCGATGTGGCATCTCATCTTCTCTAACATTCGAAAACGTCCCACTCGCACTGTGGTTTCCATGGGGGCCGTATCGCTGGGGGTCGTATTGCTCCTGGTAAGTGTGGGGCTCTCCTATGGTCAGTTAACCGACCAGGCGGAGCGCCAGCGTCGCATCGGCGGAGACCTGATCCTTCAGCCCAACAGCGCCTCGGTGTTTCTGGCGCTGGATGGGGGGACTCTGCCTGTGGAGGTTCAGCAGATGACCGATGCTGTTCAAGGTGTGGAAGCGAGCACGCCCATCTTCGTCAAATTTGTCAGTGAAGGCTTTTTCTCGCTCTTCGGGGTCGAAAGAGAGAGCTTCCAGCGCGTCAACAGTTCCTTGAGGTTTCCCAGAGGAAGAATGTTCGAAGGGCCTTCCGAGGCCATCATAGATACTATTTATGCCTCGGTGAATCGGTTGGAGGTAGGGGATCCCATCCATTTACTGGGTCATGATTTCAATGTGGTGGGGGTCTACCAGGAAGGCACAGCGGCGCGTGTCATGATACCTCTGGGCACGCTGCAGGCATTGAACGGCACGCCGGACAAGGCAACCGTGATTTTCATAAAAGTATTGGAGGGAGAGTCAATCGAGGTGGTGGAGAATCGGCTGATCGAGCAATTTGTCGACTATAAGATTTCCAGAACTTCGGAATTGCAGAACCTCTTGAGCGAGAGTGCGCCAGGTTTCAAGGAGTTCCTGACGGCCATCTCACTCATTTCCATTGGTCTCAGCTTTGCCATTACCTTGCTGGCCATGTACAGCAACATCATGGAGAGAACCCGGGAGATCGGTATCTTGAAGTCACTTGGAGCCTCGAAGTCCTACATTATTCAACTGATCCTGCAGGAATCCCTGGTGGTCTGTCTGCTGGGAGTGGCTGCTGGCTTTGTCTTGA
>JAZFRU010000344.1:0-2054 GCA_036445815.1 Acidobacteriota bacterium
CGAGCACTGATCGGTTCCAACACCGAAGAGATTGATCTGGAGGGCCGCACCGTGCTTCCCGGTTTCAATGATCCCCACGTTCATTTTGCCCACAAGGTGGGAAAGCAAAGTGATCTTTACGAGGACATGTTTGCCGAGGCCCGTTCGATAGAAGAAATCCGAAAGGCCCTGCTAATGAAGGTGGAGCAGACGCCTCCTGGAGAAATTATCTGGTTTTCCCGGGGAGTGAGAAATGCCGACGACCTGGCCGAAAAGCGGTGGCCCACCCGGTACGATCTGGATCCGGTGTCGCCGGACCATCCGGTCATCATGGGCTTCGCTGCGGACCATGTGACGATCGTCAATAGCAAATTGATCGATATGGTGGGGACCATCACCAAGGATAGCCCCCAGCCGACCGAGAGAGGATTTGCCGGAGAGATCGTCAAGGATCCCGAGACCGGAGAGCCCACCGGGATCCTCAGAGAAAAGGGTGCCACCACTCTGGCTCGCGGTCCCTTCAATCTCTATCCCACCGAGGTGCTGGAAGAAAATATCCTGAGAGGGTCGCAGGCAGTCGTCAGGCAGGGAATCACCAGCCTTTATGACCCTTGCACTAACATCGGCAAAGCCATGGACAACCAGCCGGGACTGCAGGCCTATCAGCGCCTGAGTCGACAGGGCAAACTGACCGTTCGAATCAATGCCCTGATTCGCATGCCGATTCGGGTGGAGACCCTGGAACAGAATCTGGCCTTTCTGAACGGTTTTCTGTTTGCTCCCGAATTTCGCAATGATTCCTTACGAGTGGGAACGCTCAAGATCAGCGTGGACGGATCCGGAATGCGTGTTCCTCCTGATAAGGTGAAAGCCATTCTCAAGGCCGCCCATAAATCGGGTTGGCAGATGTTCATTCATCTGGGTGCAGGCGAATCCTTTGACGTGGTGACCGAATCGCTGGAAGAGGCCTATCGGGAGTTTCCGCGAGAGGATGCTCGCCATGTCATTACCCATGCCCGATTCCCTTCCGATGAAAACATTAGAGTCCTCAAGAAGTACGGGGTTCTGGTGGAGCCTCAAACCAGCAGCCTGTCCAGATACGGAGATGATGCGGAAAACCAGTTTGAACCCGGAAGATACGGGCCTATTCCCACCCGAACCTACCTGGACAACGGCATCCGGGTTATGACGGGGACCGATCAAAAGCCGATCGGTCCGCTCAACACCATCTGGGCCTCTGTGAATCGCTTCAGAAAAACGGGAAAGGTGATTCAACCGGAGGAGCGCATGACGCTGGAGGAGGCTATTCGGGCAGTGACCATCGTCCCCGCCTATGCTTCTTTTGAGGAAGACTTCAAGGGATCCATCGAGGTCGGGAAACTGGCCGACCTGGTGGTGCTGGGTCGAGATATCTTGACGGTATCCAGGGATGAGATCAGGGACATCCCAGTGCTGATGACCATGATCGGCGGTAAGTTCGTTTACATCAACCCGAACAAGGATCCCAATCAAAAGGTGGAGTATCCGAACTACGGTTAGCACCACAAAGACACAGAAAAGACTGGCCCGGGGCCAGTCTCATGTCGCTCCTGTGGAGGGGCCGGAAAAAGAGCCAAGTAGGATGATTCATCTCAAAAGTCTCCCCCAGTCGGTATTGTGCGCCTTGGTGTTGGCTGTTTCCGTGCTCTCAGTTCCCCTTCTGGCTCAGGAATCGGAGATGCCCACGGTTTCGGTCGCGAATGTCTCAGGGGATATTGCCCACGAGGTGGTTATCCCGGTGGAAGTATCGGGTCTAGAGGGCGTGATTCGGATGGAACTTGAAATACAGTATCCGCCCAATATTCTCAACTTCCTGGAAGTCCGGTCGCCTATGTCCGAAGACGGAACGGTCGCCAGTGCAGACCCTGAAGTTGTCGACTCGCCGGACGGTTTTTCTGTTCTCTCCATCGAAGTCGATTCCACCCAACCGATCGGTGCTGGAACCGTGGTGGAAATGGTCTTCGATCCCTCGGATGAGATTTTCGAAAACCAGTTCTTCCTGGTGAGTATTCTGAAGGCTTCCCTGGAAACTGCCA
>JAZFRU010000345.1:0-2323 GCA_036445815.1 Acidobacteriota bacterium
CCACGATTTTCGCTCTTCGCATAAATAGAGGCTTTAAGTTACCATGAAACGCCAACTATACTGATCTTTTGGGGAGTGTGGAGATGAAGGTGAACCGCCTGGAGGCACGAAAATTACTCGACGAGCATACCCAGGGCGAAAGCCTGGTCAAGCACGCGCTGGCGGTCGAAGCCGCCATGAGAGCCTATGCCTGCCACTTCGGTGAAGATGAGGAATTCTGGGGAATTACCGGACTCCTCCACGACTTTGACTACGAAAAGAATCCCGATCCTGAAGATCATCCACGTGTCGGGGCGGCTATCCTCAAAGATCGAGGGTATCCGGAGGATATGATCTACGCCATTTCGGCCCACGCCGACCACATGCACTTGCCGAGAAAAAGCGTCATCGACAAGGCGCTGTTTGCCGTCGATGAATTGTGTGGGTTTTTGACCGCCGCGACGCTGGTACGACCGGAAAAGAAGGTGTCGGAACTCCCCGTCAAGTCGGTGAAAAAGCGGCTCAAGGACAAGGCCTTCGCTCGAAACGTCAGCCGAGAGGACCTGCGGCAGGGCGCCGAAGACCTCGGAGTCGAGTTTGATGACCATATCGTTCGGGTTCGAGATGCCATGGCTGAAATAGCGGAAGATCTTGGTCTTGCAGGATAGGCAATGTTCCCTGGGGGAGCCTGGAAAGGAAGTCATATGAGTGAAAAAGAAACGGAAGTCAGCGAAGCGGAAATTGCGGTTCACTGGAAAGAAGAAGAGTACTTTCACCCTTCCAAGCAATTCATTGAGCAAGCTAATCTGACGGATCCGGCTGTCTTTGACCGGATGAGCCTGGACAATTTCCCGGACTGTTTTGATGAGTACGCCGAGCTCCTGACCTGGGATAAGCCGTGGCACACCACCCTGGACACCAGCGACGCGCCCTGCTGGAAGTGGTATGTGGGAGGTGAAATCAACGCTTGTTACAATTGCGTGGACCGGCATCTGGACCAGTACAAGAACAAGGCCGCCTTCATCTACGTACCGGAACCGGAGGATGAGCCCCATGTCATTCTCACTTATCAAGAGCTGTTTGTTCGGGTGAATGAGCTGGCGGCACTCCTGCGGGATTTCGCGGGACTGAAGGCAGGTGACCGCGTCACTCTGCATATGCCCATGGGAGTTGAACTTCCCATCACCATGCTGGCCTGCGCCCGCCTGGGGGTCATCCACTCCGAGGTGTACGGGGGTTTCAGCGGCACGGCCTGCGGCGAGAGGATTGCGGATTCGGGCAGCCGAGTCCTGATCACCAACGACGGCTACTATCGCTCCGGCAAGCTTCTGGACCACAAGCAAAACGCTGACATTGCTGTTGATGTTGCAAGGAAGAAGGGCCAGGAAGTTGACCACGTCCTGATCTGGAGGCGTTACCCCGGAAAAACGGTGTCGGAAACCCCCATGGTCGAGGGTCGTGACCATTTTGTGGATGAACTTCTCAAGAAATATAGAGGCAGTCGAGTTGAGCCCGTCTCCCTGCCTGCCGAGGATCCCCTCTTTATCATGTACACCAGTGGAACCACTGGAAAACCGAAAGGTTGTCAGCACGGTATCGGAGGCTATCTCTCCTATGTGACCGGTACCGCGAAGTATGTTCAGGACATCCACCCGGAAGATGTCTACTGGTGCATGGCCGATATCGGCTGGATCACCGGTCATTCATACATCGTTTACGGACCACTGGCTCTTGCCGCCACGGGCGTGCTGTTTGAAGGGGTACCGACCTACCCCGATGCAGGTCGAGCCTGGAGAATTGCCGAGCAGCTCGATGTGAACATCTTTCACACGGCCCCGACCACCATTCGCATGTTACGGAAGGCGGGCCCCGACGAGCCCCAGAAGTATAACTACCACTTCAAGCACATGACAACGGTGGGTGAGCCGATCGAGCCGGCCGTGTGGAGGTGGTATCACGAATCTGTTGGCAAGGGGGAGGCGGCCATCGTCGACACCTGGTGGCAAACCGAAACGGGAGGGTTCCTTTGCAGCACCATTCCCGCGATCCATCCCATGAAGCCGGGAAGTGCCGGTCCCAGCATGCCCGGCATTCACCCCGTCATCTACGACGAAGACGGAAAGGAAGTTGAAGGGGGGAGTGGAGTGGCCGGAAATATCTGTATCCAGAACCCCTGGCCCGGAGGGTTTCAGACCATCTGGGGAGACCGCGACCGGTACGTTCGGCAATATTATGAAAAGTATTGCAAGGACAAGAACAGCAAGGACTGGCGAGACTGGCCCTACTTCACGGGTGATGCGGCCACGCAATCGGACGATGGCTACTTCAGAATCCTGGGCAGGAT
>JAZFRU010000346.1:0-4580 GCA_036445815.1 Acidobacteriota bacterium
GGGAACTATTTCTCAGTCCGATTTTGAAAAGCTCCTCTTCAAGGTCGAGGATATCGTGACAGAAGCGCCCTGAGCGGCCTCGCTCCTGGGAGCGGCCTTGCTGTCGCTCGGCCGCGTCCCACGTTCCAGGTTCCACGTTCCACGAAAAGAAGAGTAGGGCGGCCTGAGAGTGCCCCTCCCACACTCCAGCCCCGTAAAACGTTATTTCTGTACGGCCGAGCTTAGAGAGACCTCTCAATGGACGGCTCATTCGGATTCGGCGCACGGAGGCGCCACTCATAATCCGGACCCACGTGGAACGTGGAACCTGGAACGTGGAACCCACTGGTCTTTGACCAGTGGGAGGGTTTACTCGTTTGATACCCATCAAAGGATATGCCCGTGACTTGAACCTATGGGCCCAACTGCTGCACAATTGAGTGTGATTAACGTTGTTATCAAGAGCGAAAACCTGGAGACACATGGGGAAATGATAGGGAGTAGCGATGGCCGACGCGATTGATCCGGTCGACAGTGAGGATCGGGGGACCTCCGATTCTGACAGCACCGAGGTCCAGGAGTGGCTGGAATCCATAGATTATGTTCTCCAGACCAAGGGGCCGGAGCGGGTACGGACTTTACTGGAGCACCTGCAGATCCATCTCAGGCGAGAAGGTGTGGAACTGCCCTTTTCTGCCAATACCCCTTATATCAACACCATTCCGGTCCATCGTCAGATCCCTTTTCCGGGAAGCCGCGCCATGGAGAGAAGAATCAAGAGTTTGGTTCGATGGAATGCCATGGCGATGGTGGTACGCGCCAATCAGGAAGAAGAAGGCATCGGAGGACATATTTCGACCTATGCCTCGGCGGCGACCCTCTATGAAGTGGGCTTCAACCATTTTTTCCATGCCCGGGACGAAGATCATGATGGCGACCTTATCTATTTTCAGGGACACGCTTCCCCTGGGATTTATGCCCGGGCCTTTCTGGAAGGCCGTATTTCCAAACGACAGCTGGAGAACTTCCGCAGGGAAACGAGACCGGAGGGCGGACTCTCCTCTTATCCCCATCCCTGGTTGATGCCTGACTTCTGGGAGTTTCCAACGGTTTCGATGGGACTGGGTCCCATCATGGGAATCTACCAGGCCCGCTTCAATCGTTACCTGGAGCATCGAGGACTCAAGAAACCTTCTGATAGGAAGGTCTGGGTCTTCATGGGAGACGGAGAGACCGACGAGCCCGAGTCTCTGGGCGCCATTACCCTGGCTTCCCGTGAGAAGCTCGACAATCTCATCTTCGTGATCAACTGCAATCTGCAAAGGCTGGATGGGCCCGTCCGAGGGAATGGCAAGATCATCCAGGAACTGGAGGCGGCCTTCCGTGGAGCCGGCTGGAACGTCATCAAGGTGATCTTTGGAAGCAGCTGGGATCCATTGTTTGAGAAAGACGAAGAAGGTTTACTGGTCAAGCGCCTGGGCGAGTTGGTGGATGGGCAGTTTCAAAAATATACCGTTGAAAATGGCGCCTACTTTCGTGAGCACCTGTTTGGAGTCGATCCCCGGCTCGAGAAGTTGGTGGAACATCTTTCCGATGAAGAACTGGAAAGGATGCTGCGAGGCGGGCACGATCCGGAGAAAATTCACGCCGCCTACCGAGCGGCCGTGTCGAACAAGGGGGCTCCAACCGTTATCTTGGCGAAGACCGTCAAGGGGTACGGGTTGGGAGAAGCGGGAGAGGGAAAGAACATCACCCACCAGCAGAAGAAGCTCAACGCGGAGGAGCTCAAGGCCTTTCGTTCACGCTTTGCCATTCCGCTCTCGGACGAGGAGATCACCGGGGCTCCTTTTTACAAGCCGGCAGACGACAATATTGAGATTCGGTATCTTCATACACGCCGAAAAAAATTGGGAGGTTATGTCCCTCGTCGCCAGCTTCGAGCCGAGCCTCTCAAATGTCCTCCTGAAGAGCTTTTCAAGGAGTTCTACAAGGGGACGGGTGATCGGGCTGTTTCCACTACCATGGTTTATGTACGAATTCTGTCCAAGCTGCTGCGAGATCAGGACCTCGGGAAACACATCGTTCCCATTATTCCCGATGAGGCACGGACCTTTGGGATGGAAGCCCTTTTCGGACAGTTCGGAATCTACTCCAGCGCCGGGCAGTTATATGAACCCGTGGATGCGGGAAGCCTGCTTTTCTACAAAGAGGCCAAGGATGGGCAGATCTTGGAAGAAGGGATAACCGAGGCAGGTTCGGTGGCTTCCTTTATCGCAGCCGGAACCGCCTATTCCACCCATGCGATCAACATGATCCCGTTTTTTACCTACTACTCCATGTTCGGATTCCAGAGAATTGGTGATCTGATCTGGGCTGCAGGTGATATGCGGTGCCGGGGATTTCTGGTAGGAGCGACGGCAGGTCGTACCACTCTGGCCGGTGAAGGATTGCAGCACCAGGACGGACACACCCACCTGTTGGCCTACAGTGTCCCCAATCTCCTGACCTATGATCCCGCCTTTGCCTATGAGTTGGCGGTGATCGTTCGTGAAGGCATTCGCCGGATGTATGAGGAGCAGGAGGATATTTTTTATTATCTGACGGTCGAGAATGAAAACTATGTTCAACCGGTCATGCCCAAGGGAGTCAAGGATGGCATTCTCAAAGGGATGTACCGTTACAAGGATTCTGGCCACAAGGGGGCCAAGCTGCGGGCGCAACTGTTCGGGAGTGGGGCGATTCTCAACGAAGTGTTGAAGGCACAGGACATCCTGTGGGACGATTTCCAGGTAGCTGCCGACGTGTGGAGCGTAACCAGTTACAAGGCGTTGCGCCGTGATTGTTTGCAGGCAGATCGGTGGAACATGCTGCATCCTGGGGAAAAGGCACGAGTTCCCTATCTGAAGAAATGCCTGGCCGATGCCCCCGGCGTGTGCGTGGCGGCTTCGGACTACCTCAAGGCCGTACCGGATTCTGTGGCACGTTGGCTTCCGAAGCCCTTCTATTCCCTGGGTACGGATGGTTTCGGCCGCAGCGATTCTCGGGTGGCTTTGCGCGAATTTTTCGAAGTCGATGCCAGGTTTGTGGTGCTGGCGACCCTGTATTCCCTGGCACAGGAAAAACAGATTAAACTCAGTGTGGTCCAAAAGGCCTTGAAAAAACTGGATATCGACCCGGAAAAGGTGGAGCCAGTGATTTCCTAAGCGCGAGACTGTAGAACGGAAGAGTTTCCCAGGAAAACCGACAATCGAAATAAAAAGTATGGCGTCACAATTCAAGCTTCCCAACCTCGGTGAGAACATCGACTCGGGTGATGTGGTCAGGGTGCTGGTCCAGGTAGGGGACCAGATCCGGAAACAGCAAGCCCTTCTGGAGCTTGAGACCGACAAGGCCGTCATCGAAGTTCCCTCCTCGATCGTGGGTACGGTTGAGGAAATTCATGTAAAGGAGGGGGACAAGGCCGAGGTGGGCCAGGTGATCCTGACGGTAGGAGAGGTGGCGAAGCAAGAGAAGACAAGGGATCAACCCCAATCCAAAACCCCCAAACCAGAAAAGGCCCGAAAGCCCGAAGAACTGAAAGCCCCCGAATCTGACCCACCACAAAAGCCGGCCGTCAAGAAAGCGAAGAAGGCGGCCAGGAAGCCTCGAGCCGCGGGTGCTGAGGTGTTGGACTTCGCTCCCGCTCCGAGTGAAGTGCCTGTTGATCAGAAGCCGGCTCAACCTGTTCCCGCCGCTCCATCGGTGAGACGATTTGCCCGTCAGATCGGATTGGATATTCACGAGGTGCAAGGTTCAGGAACCCACGGCCGCATCTCTATTGACGACGTGAAGGCGCACTCCCGCAAGCATCACCAGGAACTAGAAGAGGCCGGCACTTCGATGGGGATGGAGGCCGTGCCACTTCCTGATTTCAGTCAGTGGGGGGAAGTGCAGCGCCAGCCCATTAGTAATGTTCGCCGAATGACGGCTCAACATGTCAGTAGGTCCTGGGGAACGATTCCCCACGTGACCCAGAATGACAAGGCGGACATCACCCGGTTGGAGGAGGCCCGAAAGCGTCACGGCCGGAAGGCGGAGGCTGCCGGAGGCAAGCTCACGGTCACTGCCATCATGGTCAAGGTGGTCGCTTCCGCTCTCAAGGTGTTTCCTCAGTTCAATGCTAGTATCGACCTGTTAAATAAGGAAATTATCTACAAACAATATTGCCATATAGGCGTCGCCGTTGATACCGATAGAGGACTTCTGGTTCCGGTCATCCGGGATGTGGATCAAAAGAACATCCTGGATCTTTCGGTGGAACTCTCTCAGATCGGTGCGAGAGCCAGGGAGGCCAAGCTCACCCTGGAGGAGATGCAGGGCGGGAGTTTCACCATCAGTAATCTGGGAGGTATCGGCGGCACCTCTTTTACGCCGATCGTCAATGTTCCCGAAGTGGCCATTTTGGGAGTCTCCCGCGGGAAGGTCGAGCCGCTATACCAGGACGGTGAGTGGAAGCCTCGCCTGATGGTTCCTCTGTCCCTCTCTTACGATCATCGCCTCATTGACGGGGCCGACGCAGCTCGGTTTGTACGATGGATCGCCCAGGCCCTGGAAGAGCCCTT
>JAZFRU010000347.1:0-2211 GCA_036445815.1 Acidobacteriota bacterium
CTCTGTGGACGATGCCTTTGGAGTGAGCCGCGTCCAGCGCATCGGCAATCTGAATCCCCAGATCGAGTAGCTCATCCGTTTGCATCGAGCGGCCTTGGATGCGGTGCTTCAGGGTCTGGCCTTCCAGGTACTCCATCACGATGAAGGGCTGACCTTCGTGATTCCCGATGTCGTAAATCACGCAGATGTGTGGATGGTTCAGTGACGATGCAGCACGGGCTTCCCGCTGGAACCGCTCCAGTGCCTGTTTGTTCTCGGCGTATTTCTCAGGCAGGAACTTCAAGGCCACATTGCGACCCAGGCGAGTGTCTTCGCCCTTGTAGACTACACCCATCCCACCGCCGCCTAGCTTCTCTGTGATTTTGTAGTGGGAGACGGTTTGGCCGATCATGGGGTAGGCACCAGGCGTTTGAGTTCTTCAAACCAGTTGAGGACGACGTTGAGCTGGGTCACTGTCGATGCCTCTTCACTTTCCCTGACCATCAGGAATCTCCGGCCGTCTGGAGTGACGTCGTAGGCTGCACGAGTCCCGATGCTCGGGTATTCTCCCTCGAAGAGCAGCTGGGGCGTCCCGTGCGTGAAGGTTGGCTCGGCGTTGATGTCAACGGCCATCATCTTGTTCCCGCTTCGATAGAAAAGCTCATTGCCGCTGCGGGCCCACACGGCTTCATCACCCCCTTCGGTGGAAATCTGCCACTTTGCTCCGGTGGTGGGAAAAGGCCGCACGTAGATTTCATTTCGACCGGATTCACTGGACCGATAGGCCAGCCAATCCCCGTCTGGCGAGAACACCGCCCCGGTTTCACTAAAGGGTGTTTGGAGGAAAACCTCAGCTTTGCCCTCACCCTCCAGCGGAAGCAACCAGATGTCCGCGTTGGTGCTCGGGTGAACCTCTGTAAAGGCCAGCACCTTGCCATCGGGTGACCATGAATGAGGACTATTGGGAAATTCGCCTGCCAGAAGTTGTTCCTCAGCCCCGGTACCATCGGCAGCTTTCCAAAACAGATCTCGCGGTCCAGACTTGGACGATTGGAAGGTGATTCGCGTTCCGTCGGGTGTCCAAAGGGGAAACGAGGCGGTGTCGAATGTCAGCCGCGTCAGCGCATCGCGGCGGATGTCATAAACCCAAATGTCCTCGTCAGGTTCACCATCTATGCTTACAGCCACCCGCTGGCCGACTGGTGAGAGGCGGGGAGTGGCATAACCCCGTGGAGGTGCCGCCAGGGGCTCTGTCGCTCCCTTTCGATCCACCCAGACCAGAGTGCGGCCCCCGCCCAGAGAAGTGTCAGCCGGGACATACACAAGGGTTCCAGAATCGGAAAACGTGAGTTGAGTGGAATTAACAGGACCGGTTGTCTGCATGATGCCCTGAAGGATTGGGATTGGTCCACTCATCACTTCCAGACGCTCCAGATCAAAGGCCACGGCCATGAGCGTTCCGGCCTGGGCATAGACCAGGTGGCCGGTCGGGACATAACGCGCCTCATCAGCTCCCTCAAGCACGACCCGTCGCTGCCCCGTCTCCAGTGACTGCACCACGATCTTTGGAGTGCCTGCCGAGGTGATAGTAAAGAGCACTGACTGACCGTCCGGCAGGACCTGCGGCGAATCGTGCGAGCTTTCCTCATTCTGAGAGTCGAGGGTGGTCAGAGGCTGTGGGGTGCCTCCTGTAGCCGGCACTTCGAAGAGGGTCGAATCCGTGTGTGGTGTGAACACAATGGTATCATTGGCGCCCCAGCTTGCCGTGGTGTTAGGAGTCGGAGCGTCGCACAGAATCACCGGGGCCCCACCGCTCACGGAGACTTTCTTCAGTTTGCCGCCGGAAAAGAACCCCAGCCATTGCCCGTCGGGTGAGAAGAACGGGAGGTAGGCATCTTCGGTGTCAGGGAGGGGCTTCTCCTCCTGTTGATACATCGAGCGAAGGTAAAGCTGCGTACTACCACCACGGGTCGCGACATATGCGAGACGGGTGCCGTCCGGGGAGAGGGCCAGGGCGGGACGAGTCAGGTTTGCAAGTCGCGCCTCAGGAGGCAGCGCCACCACAAGGCCTGAAACGGGCTGTGGGGTTGATGTTGGACTTGTCGAGTTCCACAAAGCGAGACCTGCTACAAGAACTGCCACTACAGCAATGCTCCAGGGAATCGCTCGCTTCCAGGGTGACTGGCTGCTCACCCCGATCGGTGACACCGTCACACTCCCAGTCAATGCCTC
>JAZFRU010000348.1:0-2392 GCA_036445815.1 Acidobacteriota bacterium
AAATGAATCCCTGTCGTAACGAACGTAGAGGGTCTCGATGAGCGCACGTTCTTTTGGACCCGCGCCAATCATTAACTCTAGCGCTCTTGAAATTGCGACTTGACCTTCTCCTTGTGGGTCATCCGCCTTTCGTCCGTACCGGCTGTTTGGGTTCGGACCGATGGCAAGCGCTAAACCCCAGTGAATCATCGGGTGATCAACATCATGCCGGAGTGCTTCTTGGTAGGAGGCAATCGATTCTGGAAAAGAGTAACCCCAAGTGAGCCGTAGCCCCTGATCGAAAAACTGCTGTGCGAGTTCCGAATCAGTTGAGATGGGGCGGCTATAGACTCCCGTCCCCTCGACGAGCACCGCCAATGCTTGGCCCTCGGGTCCTGAGTCTGAGGATGTACAGCCGACAAAGAGGCCACTAGCAATCAGGAGTCCAACAAGGAGGTCTGAGTGTCTTCGCATAATTCTTCCGCTGCTACTGTAGTTTGACTCGTACGAAATGTTTCCTTGACTAGCTTAGGGCTCCAAATTCATCCGACGCAGCAGGTCAGTGAAGCGAGGGTCGTCGCGGAGGGGGTCGAACCAGGGCTGAGCGTTAACTACAGTCATTCTTGCATGACCTTGGGTTAAGGCCTGGGTAAGTGATTCGAGCGCCTTGTCCGGCTCATTGAAAAGTACATAATAATGGGCCTTCGTCATCAGGTCTATTCCCTGCGCATCGTCGACAACTCCCTGAGCTTCGGCCCGGCGACCTGATGCCAGGTGACGGAGTGCCAAAGACTCCTCGGAGACTTGCTGACGCAAACTTTCCCATATCTCCGCATGGGTTGCCGCATCCTCGTACAGCCCCTGGATCACATAAGCCCGTCTGAGAGCCCAGTGCGCATTGATGTAATCGGGATCTAACTCCAGTATCTGTTGGAGTTCTTCGACAGCATCATCCGTCTGTTGGTTCATCAGGAGATAGGAACCCAATGACATGCGGATCTGGAGCGAGAGGGGGTCCAGCTCTTTTGCCTTCCTGGCTTCCGCGATGCCTTCCTTGAAACGGCGTTGAGCCATCAAAATTTGAGCGTACCATTGATGAGCTGTGGCATAGTCGGGGTTGAGTTCTAGCGATTTCTTGAATTCTCTTTCTGCTGAGGCCCAATCCAAATCACTAACTATGAGGATCCACGCCAGAGAGGTGTGGGCTTCCGCAAGGCCCTCATTAATTTCCAGAGCCTTCTCGGCAGCAGCTCTTGCCAGCGGAAGTGCCTCGCTTTCCAGGAAAAAGTCCCAGTATGCTCCTATCGCGTAGGCGTCGGCCAGACCTGAATAGGCCCTGGCGTAGGCCGGATCTTGGTCAATGGCTTCCTGGAAATACTCGACGGCCTTGTTGAACCCTTCCCTGTTTCTCTTGTTCCAGTGATATCGACCCCGGAGATAGGCTTGATAGGCTTCCGGGTTACCGGTGATCCCACTCGCCAACTGCTCTCGTTCTTCCTGCCCCAGTTGGAAGCGCAGGCTTTCGGTGATTTGTTCGGTGATTTCCTTGTGGAGGGCCAGAAATTCGGTGGACTTCTGGCTGTACTGATTTCCCCAGATCTGGGCCAGGTTAACCACGTCCGTCAACTCGGCCCCCACAGCCACGCTGTCCCCGCGCTGGGTCATTCGGCCTGTGACCACGGCTTGAACCCTCAGTTCGTCTCCGATGGTCTGTAGATCAACCTGCTTTCCCTTGTAAGGGAAAACCATACCCCGAGGGACTACTCGTAGACCAGGCAAACCCGACAGGCTGTTGATCAGGCTTTCAGTGATGCCGTCACTCAGGTACTCCAAGTCAGGGTCACCACTGGCGTTCTCAAAAGGCAAAACGGCGATGGAATTAATAGCCTCATCTGGCAAAGCAGGAGCAGATGACCAGAATAAGGCCAAAGCCAACAAGACCACCACCGCCACCCCAGCAACCGCAGGCCACAAATAACTCTTCTTCGCAGGAGCAACTGCCGCCACCTGGGTGCTGGCTACTGACTCTCCCGTCGAATCTCTCTTTAGTCGTTTCAAATCCGCCAGAAAATCCTTCGCTGACTGGCAACGGACCTCAGTATCTTTCTCCAGCGCCTTGTTAATGGTGCGTTCCAGATCATCAGATACGTTGGGGTTAATCCTTACCGGAGCAACAGGTGCCTTCGTCAAAATCTCAGTAAATACAACCGCTGTCGTGTTCCCCTGAAACGGCAAACTCCCCGTCGCCATCTCATACAGCACCACCCCCAACGAGAACAGATCCGTCCTGGCATCCAATTCCTCACCCCTGGCCTGCTCAGGCGACATATAAGCCACCGTGCCCAATGCCGTACCTGGACTGGTGAGATTCTCCTCCGATACCTGAGCCGTGGGCATCTTGGAGTCCACTTCG
>JAZFRU010000349.1:0-2445 GCA_036445815.1 Acidobacteriota bacterium
CTGATGTCTTTGCCTTTGGGGCTGTGCTCTATGAACTATTGACAGGGAAGAGGGCTTTCGAGGGAGAGACAATCACCGAAACACTGGCTTCGATTCTCAAGAGTGAGCCGGACTGGGAGAAGTTGCCGAGTGACACACCCTGGAGGATCAAGGAACTGCTGGATGACTGTCTCCAAAAGGAAGCCCATGATCGTTCCCATGACATTTCACACACACGGATTCAGATCAAGAAAGCCCTGAAGGAGCCTGCGACGGCTTCTCCGACAGGGGTGAGCAGTGGAGTACAATCTCCAGCTTGGAGAAAGGCCGTTCCGTGGAGCATTGCGGCAGTAGCACTGGTTATAGCTGGAGTCGCCGTTTGGAATTTGACGCCTTCATCTAATCCAGCGTCCCTCACGAGCTTCGCCCTAAACCTGCCATCGAGCGACAGATTTACCACACTGGGTCATGAGGTCTTGGCTCTCTCCCCTGATGGCACACGTCTGGTCTACAGCGTCGCCAACGATCAGCTTTACCTCCGGGAGATGGACCAGCTTGAGAGTCAGCCTATCCCGGGCACTCAAGGGGCCGACGGTCCCTTCTTCTCTCCTGGCGGGCAATGGGTTGGGTTTACTGCCGGTGCACTTAAGAAGGTCTCCATAACTGGAGGGGCCCCAGTGACTCTGTCCGACGATGTGAATATCCACGGTGCCAGTTGGGGTGCTGATGACACCATCATCTTCGCACCAAACTCTGGAAATCGGGGTCTCTTCCGGATCTCCGCTGCCGGGAGGGATCCTGTGGCACTAACCACCCCGGATCCCAACAAAAGTGAAACTGCGCATTCCTGGCCGCAGATCTTGCCGGGCGGTCAAGCGGTGCTCTTCACAGTTTGGACCGGAGGTATCTGGGATGACGCGCAGATCGTGGTCGAGCAGATAGAAGAGCGGGAGCGGCGGGTCCTAATCGAAGGAGGCACCCACGCCCGGTACGTACCTACGGGGCACCTGGTCTATTCCCGGGCGAACGCACTTATGGCGGTGCCTTTTGATCTCGTACGGCTGGAGGTGACAGGCAGCCCTGTTCCAGTTGTCGAGGGCGTCTGGCAAGGAGCTGTCTCCGGCATCGCTCAGTTCGCCTTTTCCGATCTGGGATCGCTCGTCTACGTCCCGGGAAGCAGCGCGGCTGCTGAGCGCACACTGGTCTGGGTGAATCGCCAGGGGACGGTTGAGTCCCTGGAGGCGCCGCCACGAGCTTACCAGGACGTCCGCCTATCACCAGACGGTCAGAGGCTGGCGGTCCAGATCGAAGCTCCCAGCTCTGACGTGTGGACCTACGACATCCCCCGCAAGACCTTGACTCGGCTGACCTTTGAGGGGAGAAATAACGCGCCCACTTGGACACCGGATGGCAAGCGGGTAGCGTTTGAGTCGGACCGGGCTGAAGGACCCGGAAGTCTGTTTTGGAAGTCTGCGGACGGCAGCGGCATGGCGGATCAACTGACGACGAGTCAACAACGGCAAGTTCCTCAGTCGTGGTCACCAGATGGTAAGCTTTTGGCCTTTTCAGAGGTTCACCCGACTTCTAATGGGGACATCTGGGTGCTTCCGCTGGAAGGTGAGCGCGAACCCCAGCTATTCCTCCAAACGCCATTTAATGAAACCCTGCCGGTGTTTTCGCCAGACGGCCATTGGCTAGCCTATCGGTCCAATGAATCTGGCCGGAACGAGGTCTATGTACAGCCGTACCCGGGCCCTGGCGGTAAGTGGCAAATCTCGACTGAGGGAGGCACCGAGCCTCTCTGGGCACGCAATGGTGGGGAATTGTTCTACCTCAACGGCGAACAGATGATGGCCGTGGACATCACGACGCAGCCAGGTTTCAGTGCGGGCACCCCTCACCTACTCTTTGAAGGGCAGTACCACCTCCAGCCGGGTACCGCTCCTGCCAGTTATGCCGTTACAGCCGATGGCCAGCAGTTCATAATGATCAAGGCAGCGGCACAGGCAAGGCAAATTAACGTCGTCCTCAACTGGTTTGAAGAACTCAAACGCCTCGCTCCCACCAACTAAGCCATGATCGGCCAAACCATCTCCCACTACAAAATCACAGAGAAACTAGGTGGCGGTGGGATGGGTGTGGTCTACACGGCCGAGGACACCCGCTTAGGTCGCAATGTGGCCCTGAAATTCCTGCCTGAGAAATACGCCGATAACAAACAGGCATTAGATCGTTTCCACAGAGAAGCCAGAGCAGCATCGGCACTGGATCATCCCAACATTTGCACCATCCATGACATTGGTGAGCATGAGGGCCAACCTTTCATCGTCATGCAGTATCTGGAAGGCCAGACCCTGAAGCACCGCATCCAAGGCCGCTCGATGCAAACGGATGAGCTACTCGATCTGGGGATTCAGATTGCCGATGCGCTGGACGCGGCTCACTCCAAAGGCATCGTCCACAGAG
>JAZFRU010000350.1:0-2658 GCA_036445815.1 Acidobacteriota bacterium
GGTGTGAGAAATGCGGGCTAGCCTAGCTCTTTAGCAACATGAGCCGTCTGGAAGACAGGCGCGAGGTTCAACTTCGCCCTGGGGTTCAAAAACGGTGAAGTAGCTTTTGAAGGGATCTGATTTCAGGATCGTGGCGGTCTTTTCACACACTTCCTTGAGTACCCCGACCTGAAAGACATGATCCGGATCAGGGTCCAGCTGCATGGAGACTCCGGGACCGTGAAAGATAGCGTGCTGGCTCTTGAAGTAGCATTCTCCTTCCGGGTCCACGATCGGCTTGAAGGCTTCAACGGCGACCGAGTAGAGCCGGACTTCCTTCACTTCGTCCGCTTCTTCTGCGGAAAGGCCATTGGGGCCTTCATCTTCCGGGTCAAAGTAGTTGCTGTGAAGTTGTTCTCCGGTGCTCCACAGGTACAGCGGGGTCAAGGTGATGCCGTGAAACCCCGACTGGTGGAGCATGGAGCTGAGTTGTTGATAGGAGAGAACGCCGGCGACACAGTCCGCCCAGGCCTGGTCATTCTTCTGAAGTTTGAGTGGCAGTGGATGGTAGGAGACGATATCGGCAAAGGAAAGTTTGCTTCCCGGTCTGAGAACTCGGAACATCTCGCGGTATGCCGTTTCTTTGTCGGTAGCGAGGTTGTTCACGCAGTTGGACAGGATGACATCGACGCTGTCTGTTTCCAGCGGAATTTCGATGTCGAACTGCCCTTGGAGAAATTGAACGTTGTCGTAGCCCAGTCGTTCGGCCACCTGGGGCTGAAAACGCCTGGCCTGGCCTAGCATGTCTTCGTTCATGTCCAGTCCGAAGACCTGACCTTCACCACCAACCTTACGCGCTGCAATGAAGCAATCCCGACCAAAACCCGGACCCAGATCGACAACGGTTTTTCCCGGGGCAAGGGTCTTCAATTCCATGGGAATGCCACAGCCGTAGTTCCGTTCCAGGACCTCATCCGGAATATGTGCCAGGTCCTCAGCAGGGAACTCGTCGCGATAGTCCACGCCACAACAAAGATCTTTCCGAGTCTCGTGGGCAGCCTTTGAGTAGGTATCCAGTATTGCCTCTTTGGTCATGCAGTCTTTTCCTTTCTGTTCCGGGGCAGTATATTCGAGACTCGCTCGTTTCTGCCAGAGGGAATATTCTTCCTGGCGCACACCCATCCCCCTGCAGGTGAGTGTGCGGAGGGAGCGATTTCTTACATTCCAGAAGCTTGGTGACTGTCAAGACCCCCGAATCAGGTCTAAGTCAGGATTGGAAATAGCCTTATTTTAAAGAGACTTATGATTTGTTAGCTAATCCAAAACATGGATTTGTCGGCGAGAGGGGGCAGTCTGCCCGGATTCACTCCGGGACGAACTGAACCTCGATTGTCGTGAGGCCCTCCACGGGAATCCCATTCCGGACAGCGGGCTGGAACTGCCAGTCGTCGATGATGGTTTCAAGAGCGCTTTCTCCCAGAAGCGGGTGCGGGCATTCCAGCAAGACAAAACGGTCAGGATCCAGTTTTCCTTCGGAGGTAATCATACCTCGGAGGATCACGGTCCCGTGAGCGGATATACCCTTCGGTAAACGGGGCTGAGGTCCTTCGAGGAGCCGTGGAGGCTGAAAATCGTTGGATTCGAACTCCGGTGTTTCTGTCTCCAGAAAGAGGGGGATAGCCTGAGTCGGAGTTAACACGGCATACAGGGTTTGCCGGGAGGTTTTTCGAATGGTTGCCAGCGTGGCCCGGTCGTTGTGGACTTTCAACGGGATATTGGAAAACTTGAAGCCTTTGTACTCACCCTTCAAAGCCAGCTGATAGGAGTCCTCTCCCCAGTCAGTGGCTTTCAGCTGGTAAGAGAAATCGGTAAAGGGGCTTTGATAGGAGGCATTCTTGTTTCGAAAACTCTGTTCGGACAGGGTATGGATACTCAGCAGGATGACCTTTCTCGGGATTTCGAAGCCGTCCGGAAGCATGAACCGTTGCAGCTTCCGAAAGGGTGCATACCGACAGGAAAACTGCTGGGGGAACTCTGCCGAGGGCAGTTCCGTTACCTGGAAGCTGCCGGGTTCGGACTTGAGCTCAACCGTGTAGGGGTAGTCTTCGAAAAAGATCAGGTGGAGGGCCGATCCAAGGCCGGGCGTCTCACTGGAATCGCCTCCCGGGCTCGGGAGGCCCGCCAAGTGAGTTCCCATGGCGATGAACAGCAGCACTGAAACGGCTCGGAATATCAGTTGATCCCCTCCCTGAAATGTAGCCGGAACCCCAGGTTTCCTGAAGTATAACTCAATCCATTGAGCGTTTAAAACCATTCACAGTACAATGAGGTGATCCGGTCGGGCGGTGGTTTGGGAAAGGATCATGGCGACGAGATCGATGATGGACGACCTCAAGCAGCACATTCGGAAGAGATTAGCCGAGTCGTCTCCCCGCATCCTGGCAAAGACCTATTCGGCCGAGGCCGCCGTGCTGATCAGTATTTTCCAACGTGAGGACGAGCCTTGCTTTCTTCTCACCCAGCGTAGCCAGGCGGTCGCCACTCACAAGGGGCAGATCTCCTTTCCCGGGGGCCTGCGGGAAACGAGAGATTCCAGCCTGAGTGAGACCGCCTTGAGAGAGACCCGGGAGGAGGTGGGGATTTCAGCGGATTGGGTCGAAATCCTGGGACAGTGTGATG
>JAZFRU010000351.1:0-5980 GCA_036445815.1 Acidobacteriota bacterium
ACCCCTTTTAGTTTCAGTGACTTATCCGATATTTACCCTAGATTCAAACTCTTAACCTGGTCTGTAGGCTGTCAATTATTTTGATTATTTTGATTAGTAGTAACCAATTAGTGATCGCTGAGGTGACACAGCTCCACTGTGCATCAAAATGGCAGACTTGCTTTACTGCTTGCGTCGTGGCCAACCAAACCGCATAGTACGAGGACACCACACTCTGGAGGGAACCGATGAGACATGCGAAGCAAGAACATTGGGTCTTGACACTTTTTCTGCTAATGACGATTGCGGCCTGCTCGTCGCAACCAGACAACAATCAGGTTCCTGATCAAGCGACATTAAATACACCAGCCGAATCCGAAACGGGGACCATCGCTGCTGGAGAGTTCCGGCTTCGCTATCGCATCGAAGGCACCGGCCCACCCGCGATTGTTGTCGGGAGTGCGATCTACCTTCCTCGCGTCTTCTCAGAGAACCTTCGACAACACTTGCGTCTGGTGTTCATGGATCACCGAGGCTATGCTCCCTCACCCGGCCCCATGGATGCCAGCGAGTTCGCACCGGATAAGCAGCTAGACGATATCGAAAAAGCCCGGCAAGAACTCGGACTCGGCCGCATCATCGTCATGGGCCACTCTATCCACTCGATCATAGCACTCGAATACGCCAAGAGGTATCCCGAGAACGTGTCACATGTCGTCATGATTGGCTCCCCAGTCTTCAATCCGGCCAGCGATCAAGCGATGCAAGCGATGGCACCATACTGGCAGGAGTTCGCGTCTCCGGAACGCAAAGCAATCATGGAGGAGAACCTAAAGCGTCTTCCGGATGAAGAACTGGCTCAGCTTCCACCGGGGCAACGGTTCCTCAGAGGTTACATCCGGAATGCCCCACGAACCTGGTATGACCCTCGGTTCGATGCGTCTGCGCTGTGGGAAGGGGTCGAAGCCAACGACGACTTCATGCGATTACCGGGATTCCGTGACATTGACTTCACGCAGGGGCTGGACACCTTCGACCGACCTGTTTTCCTTGCGCAGGGACGCTACGACTTCCTAGTGGAACCACCATCATTTTGGGACCCTATCAGACCGAAGTTCCGTGACTTGACCGTCAGGGGATTCGAGCAGAGTGGCCATTGGCCTCACTACGAAGAGGCGGCTCTCTTCGATGCGGAACTCTTAGGTTGGCTGGAGGCGCGCCAGTAGCCAGCGTCGCGCTCCCATTCCCAAAGCATACCTAAAACCTTCTGGTTAACAGCCAGAGCGTTCTCCCGCCTTGGGCTGGGCCAGAAGTGGCAGAAAATTAAGCAGTTAGGGGTTTCACCTCTCCTGTGTCTCTGTGGTGACATTCTTTGCCCTGTTCCGGTGGTCAAGCGCAGGAATGTTTCACGTGAAACATGAGGAAGCTGCGAGCAAAATATTGTCTATGTTTCACGTGAAACATTTTATTGAAACTTTTTCGTGTCGCCATGCCGTGCTAAGGTGGGCCTCGAATCGATGGCAAAAACGATCGCAATTGCAAATCAGAAGGGTGGCGTCGGAAAAACGACCACCACCATCAACCTGGGCGCCTCTCTGGCCGCGGCCGACCTTCGCATCTTGGTGGTCGATCTAGATCCTCAAGGGAACTGTACCTCGGGCCTTGGAATCGACAAGAATGCCCTGGAAGGCACCGTCTACGAGGTGCTGACCGACGGAGCGGACCCTCATGGCATTATTTGCCCCACCGAGCTGGAAACATTGAAGGTCCTTCCCTCTAATCGAGACCTCATCGGGGCCACGATTGAGCTGCTGGACACGCCCGCCCGGGAATTCCGCCTGGATCAGGCCCTCAAGGGCCTTGCCGGAGAATTCGATTACATTCTGATCGACTGCCCCCCTGCGTTGGGCATTCTCACGGTTAACGCCCTGGTCACGGCCGATTCGCTCCTTATTCCCATTCAATCCGAGTTTTTCGCATTGGAAGGTCTCAGCGAGCTCATCGGCACCCTCAACCGAATTCGGCAAGGCTTGAACCCTCGTCTGGAAATCGAAGGGGTCCTCCTCACCATGCACGACGAGCGTCTCAATCTCTGCAACCAGATTCACCAAGAGGTCCGAGGGTATTTCGGGGATCAGGTGTTTGAAACCATCGTTCCTCGCAACGTTCGCCTGGCTGAATCCCCCGGCTTTGGTCAGCCTATCCTGCTTTACGCCGCTCGATCCAAGGGCGCCGACAGCTATTTGGAGTTGGCACATGAGATCCTGAAGCAATCGCCGGCCCCTCAACCCGCGCATGAACCCGTGTCAATGGAACTGGCCTCATAAAATTATGAAAAGACAAGCCCTGGGGAAAGGTCTCGACGCTCTCCTTCCGCAACCTCCGGCTCCTGCAAACACAACGGCATTGCTGGAGCTGGACCTTGACCGGATCCACCCCAACGCCCTTCAGCCTCGTTTGGTTTTCGAGCCGGAAAAGCTGGATGATCTAGCCGGATCGATCGCTGAAAACGGTGTCATTCAGCCGATCGTGGTGCGGCGGAGCGGCGGAGGCTACGAAATCATTGCCGGCGAGCGCCGCTGGCGGGCAGCTCAAAAGGCTGGCCTGCCAAGAATTCCGGCCATCATTCAGGATGTCTCTGACGAAAAGATGCTGGAGTTGGCGTTGGTTGAGAACATCCAACGCGACGAACTGAGCCCCATCGAAGAGGCTCACGCCTATCGACTGCTCATCGACCAGTTTGGGTTGACCCAGGAGCAAGTGGCCCAGCGAGTTGGCCGCAGTCGCACCGCTGTCGCCAACACACTGCGCCTGCTGCAACTGCCTTCCGAAATCCAAAAAGACGTGGTTCGCGGCCTCCTGTCCATGGGTCACGCACGGGCCCTTATCCCTCTTCCCCGAAAAGATCAGGCCCAACTGGCTCAACAAATTAGCCACCTAGGCCTTTCCGTCCGAGATACGGAACGGCGGGTCAAGCGCCTTCAGCGGCCGCCCAGACCACCCGCATCAGAAAAGGATCCAGACGTGCTTGCTGCCGAGCGGCAGTTAGAAGAGCGCTGGAAAACCCGGGCTGAGATTCAACTCCGGAAAGGTCGAGGTAGAATTGCCCTCTATTTTGACTCCCAGGAAGATCTCGACCAGCTCTACCAGGCGCTGATGGCCGGCCCTCCCTGTTGAGCTGAGGGTCGCACCCTCTCTCCGATCGCGCCAAGACCCTCCTCGATAAGGCCTTGAAGTTACTTGAGCGGCCCCCTTGGCCTGGTCCCGGCCCTGGGCGTTTATTTTCCGATGCAGAAGGTGGAAAACACTTGATCCAGGATGTCTTCTGTCGTGGTCTCCCCGGTGATCTGCCCCAGGGCGTCGACTGCTTTTCGGAAATCATAAAGAGGAAACTCTTCGCTCATCCCGCCCCGATAGGCCTTGAGGCCCTCTCTTAAATGCCGCCGCGACCTCTCAAGGCACTGCCTGTGCCGGATGTTGGTCACAACTACCCCTTCGATGCCCAGTTTTTGTGCCGGCGTCAATGCCCCCAGCAGCACATCTTTGAGGTCTTTGACGTGGGTGCGTTCGAGCGCTGACACTCGAACCGATGCCACGCAATCTCGCTCCAGTTCTTCCGGAACCTCCAGTCGAGCCGGTAAGTCCTCCTTGTTGAGAACCAGCACGCAGGGAAGTCCTCGAATCCTTTCCCAGATTCCAAGGTCCTCTGGGTCGAGCGGGATCGAGTTGTCCACCACGAACAAAACCATATCTGATTCCTGCAGATATTCCAGAGACTTCTCCACTCCCAGCCGCTCGACCGGATCGCTCGTCTCGCGAATACCTGCCGCGTCCACCAAGCGCACCGGGAGACCCCCTAAATCAATCGTCTCTATGAGGGCGTCGCGAGTCGTGCCCGGAACCTCGGCCACAATTGCTCTATCGAATCTTATTAACTCATTGAAAAGACTGGACTTACCAGCATTCGGCCGGCCCGCAATGAAGACCTGTGCGCCCTCTTGAACTAACCTTCCCAGCTGATAGCTCTCCACCAGATCTCCCAGTTGGCGCTCGGCATCTTCGATTTGAACAGCCAGTTGGGATCGGCCCTGCGGGCTCACCTCATCCTCCACAAACTCCAGGGTCGTCTCCATGTGACACAAGGTGGCAACGATCTGGGCTTTGACGGGGCCTAATCGCTGGGAAAGCCTCCCCCCAAGCTGCTCCGCGGCCACCTTGGCTTGAAAGGTGGTTCGACTCTCCACCAGATCCCTCACGGCTTCGGCCTGCGCCAGATCCATCTTTCCGTTCAAGAAAGCGCGCAGGGTAAATTCCCCCGGCTCGGCCAGGCGAGCCCCTGCCTTCAGTAAGGTCTCGGTGATCTCTTCGGCAAGTACCGGACTGCCATGGCAGGAGATTTCGACCAGGTCCTCTCCGGTGTAAGAAGTGGGCCCTGGGTAGAAAGTGACCAGGACGCGATCCACCGGTTGGTCTTCCCGACCCAGGAATTGGGCCAGGAAACTGCGACGCGCCACCCATTCTGCTCGAGACGCCGATCGGAGTCGGGGCGCCACCAGATCTCTCGCCGCCCCTCCGCTTACCCGTAACAAGGCCACCGCGCCTCGGCCCGACGGCGTCGCCAGAGCCACGATCGTTTCACCTGGGTCGCAGCTCACGCTACTTTGCTGGAAGCACGACCACCCGCCGCTGCGTGCCCACACCTTCGCTCTCGGTCACGACTCCCGGCTCCTCGGCCAAGGCAAGGTGAACCAACCTTCTTTCACTGGCAGGCATCGGGTCAAAGAGATGGAGGTTGCCGGATTCGATCACGCTGTCGGCAGCTCCGCGGGCCAACAACTCCAATTCTTCAGCTCGAGCGCTCCGATAGTTATTGCAATCAACCAGTACATTAAAGGCTTCGGCGCCTCTTTCATAAAAGGCGCGGTTGAGAATATGGTTAATGGCGTACAGGAGGCGAGCTTCACTGTCCAGAACAAGACCGGCGTCCACTCCGTGAAGATCGACCCGCATCCCTTCGTCATCAACGTCACACTGAAAATCCAACTCAAGGCCGGTCGTCTCGAGGAGATCCTTCAAAAAGCCCGCTACCCGTTCTATTCGTTTGTCCTGCGTTGTCATCATTTCTCAAGCACCTTGGCCTTTTTCTTCACTGGTTTCTGCTTAGGGGCCGGCGAGGCCAGTTCCGGATTGATTTTCTGGAAGGCAACCTGGAACATCATACCAAACAGATTACTGAACAGAAAATAAAGGACCAGGCCACTGGAAAGATTGAGAAAGAAAAACGTAAAAACAACCGGCAGAAACATCATCATCTTTCGCTGGGCGGGGTCACCGGCAGCAGGCGTCATCTTCTGTTGAACAACCATGCTCACGCCCATCAAAATGGGCGTGACGTAATAGGGATCAAAGCGGGATAAATCAACAATCCAGCCGATAAACGGCGCACCCCGTAATTCTATAGAAACAAAGAGCATATTGTAAAAAGCAAACAGGACCGGCATCTGAAACACCAGAGGAAGACATCCGCCCAGAGGGTTGACCCCCTCTGCTTTATAAAAACCCATCACCTCCTCGTTCATCTTAGAACGGCGGGGGTCGGTTTTCTTCATGCCCTTGTATTTGTCCTGGATAGCCTTGATCTGGGGCTGGAGGATGGCCATCTTCTTCATCGAGACCATCTGTTTGTATCGCACCGGAAACAGCACCATATTGATGATGAAAGTCAAAATGATAATCGCGAACCCGTAGTTCCCCACGAAACCGTGGACAAACCTAAGGCTCAAAACTAACGGTCTCACCAGCACAGCAAACATTCCGTAGTCAATCAACTGGACGAGAGTGGAGTCAATCGCCTCCAGCGTTTCATAGCTTTTGGGTCCGATAAATATCGAGTATTCGGTTCCTTGTTCCAGGTTGGCCTCGGCCATCATCAAAGAGGCCGCCTCTTCGGTCGGAACCGCTGCCGGATCCATACCTGGCGCAATCCGCCCGCTGCCCATAC
>JAZFRU010000352.1:0-5523 GCA_036445815.1 Acidobacteriota bacterium
ACGTTCCACGGAAGAAATAGAGAGTCGCTCAAAGAGCAGGTTCGTTCCGCTCGCCTGCGTTTCACGTTCCAGGAAAGAGAATGTAGGGGCGCATTGGGAGCGGTCTCGCTGTCGCTCGACCGCGTTCCACGTTCCAGGTTCCACGTTCCACGAAAGAGAATGTAGGGGCGCACGGCGTGCGCCCGCCGAGCAGGTGGCAAGCCCTCGCTGTAACTCGGGGGCGTTTCACGTTTAACGCAAGAAGAAGAAAGCCGCTCATAGAGCGGCCGCTACACTGGGCTTACCAGCTGATTGAAAGACACCCATCCGTGATGCCCTACATGTTTTAGATTTTGAGACAGCCTGGACCTTGCACCCCTACATTCTCTTTCGTGGAACGTGGAACGCGCTGGCAGGATGGCCAGCGCTCTTAACGTGCTCCGCGGCCTGTGAAAACGGCCGGAATCGTCATCAACATGATGCGGATGTCCAGCCAGAACGACCAGTTGTCGATATATTTCAAGTCCAGTTCCATCCACTTGTTGAAATCAATGTCATTCCGACCTGACACCTGCCAGAGACAGGTGATTCCTGGTTTCACACTGAGACGGCGCCTTTGCTTCGTCGCATAGTTCTCAACCTCTTCCGGCAAGGGAGCACGGGGCCCCACCATACTCATTTCCCCTTTGATGACATTCCAGGCCTGGGGCAATTCATCCACACTGAACTGGCGCAAAACTCGACCGACAGTTGTCACACGTGGGTCATTTCTCATTTTGAACACGGGACCTTCCATCTCGTTGAGATGCTTGATTTCCCACAACCTGTCTTCAGCGCCATCGACCATGGTGCGAAACTTGAAGAGCCTGAATCTTCTTCCATAACGTCCGCATCGAACCTGACTGTAAAATACCGGCCCTGGAGAGGTGAATTTGACCAGCACCGCCGTCGCCAACATTAATGGAAATAATCCGATCAGCAGGATGGACGCCACCAGGAAATCGACAATCCGCTTGGCAATAATGCCAACAGGGTTCTCAGGCACGGTTGAAAAAGTGATCAGAGGAAGATGTTCGAGAAACTCCAGTGATACCCGGGAGGTTGAGGTGGGGAAGAATTCGGCGGCCACGCGAGTTCGAACTCCCAGGTCCTCGCACAGTCTGACCATGGTCTCAAATTCTTTGAAATTACTGCGATGGGCACCCGAGAAAATAATCTCATCGGCGACGACATGAGATTGCAATAACTGCGGCAACTCATCGAACGATCCCAGAACAGGCAATCCTGCATCGTTTCCGTCTTCCTCCCTGGTGGAAAGATAACCGATCACCTGATATCCCCATATCCGGTAGTTTTCCAGCAATCTGCCCACCATTCGAGCTTGTTCGTCGGTGCCGGCAATCAAGATCTTGATCTGGTTGTGTTCGCTGACATTGCGGCTGCGCAGAACCCAGTGCAGGATCACCCGACTCAGAACCAACACCGTCCCGACCAGGGTCAGAAACAAAAAGAACACCGGACGGGAGATGATGAGCTTGAAGCTGTAAGCCAGAAAAGCCATCAGGACGCCTGTAACGACCGTGAACTGCCCAACTCGCAGAGCCTGCCGACTCAATGAGAGGCGCATGACTTCGGAATACCGTTGAGTCAGCATTAACAGACCTATCCAGAATGGGATAAACACCAGGTAGTAGAAAAGAAAGTCGAGGAAGGGCAGGAGCTCCGGACCAAAGTAGCGACTGATCTCCAGGGGGGCGCCTCGGACCAGATAGTAACGTAGGTAATACGCTCCGTAGAGCCCCAGGAAACCCGCCAGGACGTCTGCGATCAGAAGTAAGTTGGAATAAACTCGGTACTGCCGATCAAACATCTTTCTTAGCCCGGATTGTGGTTAAGTTCTCTATCCCAGAAATGATGATCATCTTCAAGTTCAGCGGAAACAGGAAAATCTTTACAGATAAATCAGATGATGGCTTGGACACAATGGATTGACGGCTTCCATCAGACGGCCAACAAGAGAAGGCCCCTCCTCGGCCAGAAACTGATTGAAGTTCACGACCCGTTCCTGGAGTTTTCCCATGGGATACAGGCGGGAGTATAGATAGTTGAGGTGCTGTCCCAGGTTCTCGGTGCGCGTTCGGTAATTGGAAACGAATCTTTTTTCTATTTTCTCGATCTGATAATCAATCTTCTTTTCGGTTCCCACCAGCATTTCCGCAACCGTGGGATCCACCTCCTGGAACTCATCCCGAAGGGATTTCAATTGAGCCCTCATACTACCCTGGACGAGTTCCAGTTGTTTCAAGAGTTTGCCCGAATCTCTGCCTTGAAGCACCTTGTGGGCAACCTCGTCGGAAGTAAGTTTTAAAAGATCAGAGGCACTGATGCCGTACTTCTTGAGTAGGCGTTGCGATTTGCGATCCACGATGGTCACTCCCAGCCGGGGAAACACGGCCATCTCTTGATTCCAAAAGGGGCTGATGGCACCGATCTGAGCGAAGTAAGCCACCTCTGATGGGCCACCGACATAGGCTACCGTTGGAAACAGATGATCTTGAAGAATGGGTCTCAGGAGGACGTTGGGCGCTAAATGCTCGTCGTCTAATTCCTTGAGCAGCTCCTCTTCACTCAGCCTTACCGACAGGTCGGTCTTCTTCTCATAACCGCCCTTCTCTCCATACTCCAATTTGTACCGCTTGTCGCCTTCCTTCCAAAAAATCAGGCTTTCCGAATCGACGACTCGGACTTGTGGATCGAACCCCTTTTCCCGAAGAAGATCCGCTCTCTGGATCAGAGCCTGGACAATATCACGGCGTTGGTTGACGGCGGTGTGAAACAAGGACTTGAGATTTCGCTTGTATCCGGGCGTAAGCGGATCAAAAAGCACCAGACCGTAAGGTTCGAAGAGGCGACTCAACCATGCCCCCAGGCCTTCACTGAAAACATGGTTTGGAGAGTAGGTTTCCCGAAGCATGTCAAGGACCTCAGATTGAAACTCTCCTTTGAGGCCACGTGTCTGAAGATACTTCAGGCACTCCTCAACTTTTTCTAGAGACACCGTACCGGCCATCCGTGAACGATCGGCATCCACATCCGGATACCTCACAGGAAACGGCTCCTCATCCTCACCAAAAAAGAAAGTGCTGTGGACTTCCTGAAAGTCGGAGTCATCGGAAGCCAACCAGAAAACGGGCACAGCACAATAACCTTCCTCGTTAAGAAGCTGGGTCAGGCGAATTGCGGTGAGGGCCTTGTACATGGTGAAAGCCGGGCCGCCCAGGAATCCGGTTTGCTGTCCCGTAACAACGACGACCGCCTGCGACGACTTCAACTTTTCCAGATTACGGAAGGTCTCCTCACCAGCTCCAACCTTCTGGTTAAAGGCCTTCATTAACTCAACAAGTTGATCACGAGGAAACGACGGAGGGTTATTGATTACCGAGTCAGCTCGCTGCTTCAGGGACTCCAGGTCAAGGCATGCCGGTTCGGGATAAAAAGACCCGACACTATCGTAGTCGTACAGATACTGGGAAAAGAGGGGATGCTGTCCTGGAAGGTCTCGATAATCCAGACATTCGACGTTCATGTACTCAACTCGATGTCTTTTCCGGCCCCCGGACCACCTGGATTCAGCAACGGCCCAAACACTCTCTCAACATCGACCTTTTGATCTTCACCTAGCGGAAGCAGAGGCAGACGACTCTCTCCTCCTTCAAAGCCCAACAAATCCATGGCGTACTTCAACCCCGGGATTCCATGATCATCGGTCACACACCTGGACACCTGCGCCAGCTGGAACTGCCGATTTCGAATATCCGCCCCCTCCTGGTAATCCTTCATGAGCCGGTGAGGAAGTCCCGGCAGCACACACGCGACGGCCAGGATAGCAGCTTCGATTCCCAAGACAAGTGCAGGACCCAGGATTCCGGCCGATCCCAGAATGACCTGGAAGTCTTCATCTTGCGTCTGCTCAAGTATCCGCTCGAGGTATCCGACACTTCCTGAGCTGTCTTTCATTCCGACAATATTGTGATGAGAAGCAAGTTCCCCCACGAGTCCAGGAGGAATCTCAATTCCAGTGAACTGGGGGATATTGTACAGCAGAACCGGGAAATCGGATCGATTCCCAACCTCCACAAAATATCGGTGAAGTGCTTCCTCATTCATTCGATCCTTGTAATAAGCCGGGACGCTGACCAGGACGGCGTCAACCCGAAGCTCTCGGATTTTTCCGAGAAAATCAACAGTTTCAACCAAGGTCTGTGATGCCACTCCTACCAGGAGGTAACGGTCAGCGGGAATGATCGCACCCGAACGACGAACAATCTCCAGTTTTTCAGAGGGACTCAAATGCGGAGCCTCACCGTTGGAACCGAGCAGTAAAAACCCTGCAGCTACGGTGTTGAGATACTTCCGCAAGTTCTCTTCAAGGACGTCATAGAGGACTGCCCCTTCGGCTAAGAAGGGAGTCGTGACCGGAGGAATAACCCCACGGAATCGAATGGCCTCAGACATCATGTTGGAATCAATTTACAGGAGTTGAAAGATAGAATCTAGGAGACAGGAGTTGAGAGATTGAAAGCCAACGCAACACCATGCGCCTCCTGTCCACTGTCTCCTATTTCGCCCCCTTCACCGCAATCCTCTCTTCCAGCTTCAGGAAGGTCTTCTCACCTATCCCTGGAACGTTCATCAGGTCCTCTTTCCGTTTGAAGGGACCATTGTCTTCTCGAAACTGGATAATCCGTTCCGCGATCACCGGACCAATTCCCGGCAGCTCATCCAGTTGCGCCAAGGTCGCATGATTCAGATCCACCTTGGCGGCCTGCTCGGCACCCGCCACCGAATGAAATAGCAGGCAGACCATAAACACCGCTGCAATCTTTTGTTTCATGTTCATTGATTCTCCTTTGCCTAACTAGAACGTCCGAGGGCCAGAATCTGCGAAGATAAAATACCCCCTGACCCCTGAGCCCTGGTCTTCGACCAGGGCGTTCCACGTTCCAGGTTCCACGTTCCACGTCTCCCGAGTGTGGGAGGCCTCAGAGCGCCGATTCCGGAAGCCGCTCAAGCCTGCCTTTCTCTCACCAGGTCGTCGCGAAGCGGTGCCGCCTTCATCTGAGCGAAGCGAAGAAAGGGTCGACATGACAAGGCGCGCGAAGGGAGCCCACCGCAGGCGTACGGGCCAGTACGCTGAGGAGGTTGACTGAGCGCAACACTGTCAGGGCGGATCATTACGCCGCTGCAGCAGATCGGGTGTGCGATAGGCAGGCTAAACAGCGGCTGCTACACTGGGCTTGCACCTGATCGGTGGGCGCACGCCGTGTGTCCCTACATTCTCTTTCGTGGAACGTGGAACCTGGAACGTGAAACGCAGGCAAGCGGAACGAGCCTGCTCTTTGAGCGGGCGAGCGGAACGAGCCCGCTCTTCACGTCTAAAACAGGCTCAGATAGGAGGTGATGATGGATGTCCCCCACAGGGCACTGACCATGGCTCCCACGGCCAGAAAACTGCCAAACGGCAACTCGTACTTGGTGCCCTTG
>JAZFRU010000353.1:0-15931 GCA_036445815.1 Acidobacteriota bacterium
AAAAACGCCCCCCTATCAGGGCCGTTGCTTCTTGGTCCGGTTACAGCTTCAGGAGGCGGATGATCTTGTCCTTGTCGGGCGCGACTGCCATGGGTTTGTTGGAAAAGGTCGATCTGATCTTTCCCGACTTCTCGACCAGGGTATTCTCATAGGCCGCATGTTCGTAGAGGTTGTCCAGATGATAGTTGACCGTATAATCGGGGTCCTTGAGTTGATGTCCGGTCAGGATGGCCACCACATCTTCGTCCCGGTCGATCGTCACATCGCCCTGGCTGAGCGTCATCATCTTTCTCAGGCCGGCAACCGTTGTCGCGGAGGCCGGCTCGCATCCGATGCCGTCCAGTCCCAACATGGCCTTGGCATCGGCAATTTCCTGTTCGCTGACCACATCGCACCAGCCGTCGGAGAATTTCAGTGCCCGCAGGGCTTTTTTCCAGCTGATCGGTTTCCCGATCTTGATCGCACTTGCCAGGGTCCAGGCATCAGTGACGGGCACCAGCTCCGCGGAACTGGTAACCAGGGTTCGATACAACGGGTCGGCTCCGCTGGCCTGGATGATGGTTATGCGAGGCACCTTGTCGATGAAGCCCAGTTCCTTGAGGTCCATCAGGATCTTGCCGTAGGACGAGCTGTTCCCGAGATTTCCTCCCGGTACCACAATTCGATCGGGTATCTTCCAGTCCAGTTGATCGAAAAGCTCGAGCATGACCGTTTGCTGACCTTCCAGGCGAAACGGGTTGATCGAATTCATCAGATAAAGGTCGGTTTGCTCGGAGAGTTCTCGTACCAGGGACATGGCCACGTCGAAGTTGCCTTCAATCTGTAGAGTCATGGCCCCAAAGTCCAGACTTTGGGAGAGTTTTCCAAAAGCAATCTGCCCTTCGGGTATGAATACCACGGCCTTGAGTCCGGCCCTGGCGCAATAGGCCGCCATCGAAGCTGAGGTGTTGCCGGTGGAGGCGCAGGCCACCACACGTGACCCCAGTTTCTTGGCCTGAGTCACGGCCGTGGTCATTCCGTAATCTTTGAAGGAGCCGGTAGGATTCCATCCCAGGTGCTTCACTCTGAGCCGCTTGAGACCCGTGTATTCGGCGCAGCGGGGGGTTTCCAAAACGGGGTTGTTGCCTTCTCCCATCGCGACCACATGCACCAGATCTTTTTCCTCGAAGGGGAGAAACTCGCGGTAGCGCCAGACCGCACTGATATCCAGGGGATTTGTCGAGGCCGTGCGCTGGCGGAATAGGTCTTTGAACTTCTGGGGATCAAGGTCTGAGTAGGTCTTGATGATATCCAGGAGATCCGAACATGAGGGACACTGATACAGCTTCCTCTCAATGCCGAATTCCTCCTGGCAATTTTCGTTGATGCAGCGGAAAAAGAATGGACGATCAGACATAATCAGCACTCATTCTAAGGGATTATGATGCGAACTCAAAATGACGGCGGGGCAGTCCCGATCTCAATCGGTGGCGAGAAGGGGATCAAACTGTTCGATAACGTTGCTCGCGTCCCAGTGGTAGGCCCCGGTTTGTCTCAGAGCCAGGCGTCCCTGCCGGTCGATAATGAAGGTGGAAGGTATGGCCATCACCTCAAAGCGTTGACCCAGAAGGTTCTCTGGATCCAGCAGGATCGTGAAGGGGTAGGGGCTGTCTTTGAGAAAATCCCGGACCTCTTCGGGATCTTCGTCGGACACGGCTACCATCGAAAATCCGTTCTCGGAAAGTTCTTGGTACAGGGATGCCATGGCCGGCATTTCAGCCAGACAGGGTCCACACCAGGTCGCCCAGAGATTCAAAAACACCACATTGCCTTCGGTGTCGGGATCCAGAAGAGAAACATCCTCTCCATCCAGGGTCTTGAAGGTTCCCGAGAGATCCATCGGTTGACGCTCTTCTTCCGCCAACCAGCCGAGGGGTTCTGAAGGCAATTCAATTGAAGCATCAGCCGGTGCGTCAGCGGGCTCCACACATCCCAGGATGAGCAGCGTACCCACCATAAGCGGAACCATAACTTTCTTGAAGCTATTGGCTTGGTCTTGATTCATTTCCTGCTTCCTGAACGGTAATGATTGTAGCATAGCGCGATTTACTCGCCTGTTCAAACGTTGACAGGCACAGCTCAGATGGAGGTGTTTACAAAGCGTACTGGAACCCTTAGATTAGGTGGCACAGCGGATGACCTGTAAAGGACAGGTGGTACGCTGCTCTCAGTCATGAGTTGCTATGAAAGTGTCTCTGTTTGTCACCTGCCTGATTGACCAATTCTTTCCCGAAGTTGGCCTCAGTACCGTCAAGGTTCTCGAAAAGTGCGGCGTGGAAGTATCATTCGACCCTCGCCAGACCTGCTGCGGTCAACCCGCTTTCAACAGTGGTTACGTGGATGAAAGCAGAGAAGTGGTGGAGCATTTTCTAGCGGTTTTCGATGACTCGGAGCACATTGTTGTTCCATCCGGGTCCTGTGCCACCATGATCAAGACTTTTATCCCCGGTTTGTTTCCCGAAGGGTCGTCGAAGCGTCAGCGGGCTGAGGAAGTGGGGCAACGCACCCTGGAGTTGTCCGACTTCTTAGTTTCAGTGCTGGGGATTCAAACGACCGGTGCACGCTTCCCTCAGGCGGTCACCTACCATGACTCCTGCCATCTGGTTCGTGAACTGAACATTCGCAGTCAACCTCGCCAGTTGATTCATGGTGTCGAGGGCGTCGATTTCCGAGAGATGGAAAACTGCGATCGCTGTTGTGGTTTCGGGGGGTTCTTTTCGGTTAAAAGTCCGGATGTGTCAGCGGCGATCGGTGACGAAAAGGTGCAGTGGATACGGGAGTCTGGTGCCGACTATGTGATTTCGACCGACGTCAGTTGCCTGATGCACATTGATGGCCTGATGCGGAGAAATCAGGTTCCTGTCCAGACCATGCATCTGGCTGAATTGCTGGCCCAGTTTGATGATTAACACTGCGAAAATAAACAGGAACGTTGAAGCCGCCCTGGCTGATAGGCAACTTCAGAGAAATCTCTGCAGCACTCTGGGTAAAAGTGTGCGCATGCGAGATGATTCGGTAGCGGAGGTTCCCAACTGGGAAGAGCTGTCTCGGTATGCACGGGATGTCAAGCTCCACACCTTGTCCAGACTCGACCACTATCTGGCGATGTTGGAAGAGAAAATAACGGCTCAGGGGGGAAAGGTGATCTGGGCTGAAACCGGACAGGAGGCGGTTCAGTTCATCGTCGATCTAGCGCGCCAGAGAAAAATCGGGAAGCTGGTCAAGAGCAAAAGCATGCTGAGCGAGGAGATCCATCTCAACTCCATGCTGGGGCGCGCACAGATAGAATCCATTGAAACGGACTTGGGCGAGTATATCGTTCAATTAGCCGGGGAGACCCCCTCTCATCTTCTGGCCCCAGCTTTGCACAAGTCCCAGAAGGAGATTGCCGACCTCTTCGTCCGGAACCTGGGGATGACGCCTTCAGGGGACGTGCATGAGATTACCTCTACCGCCCGCCGGGTCCTGCGGGAGCATTTCTTGAGCGCCCCGATTGGTGTCACGGGAGTCAATTTCGGAGTGGCGGAAACGGGTACCATCGTCCTGGTGGAAAATGAAGGCAACGCACGTCTTTCGGTTTCGGTCCCCCAGATTCATATCGCCTTGATGGGGATCGAAAAGGTCATTCCGAGGACCCGTGATCTGGCTGTTTTTTTGAAGGTGTTGATTCGAAGTGCCACAGGACAGAAAATGACCAGCTACATCAGCTGCTTGAACGGTCCCCGAAGACCCGAGGAACTGACGGGCCCGGATGAGTTTTACCTGGTGCTCGTGGATAATGGGCGCAGCAAGATCCTGGCCGATCGTTTTTTACGACAGACCTTGTCTTGCATTCGGTGCGGAGCCTGCCAGAATATCTGTCCTGTTTACCAGCGCATTGGAGGACACGCCTATGAGTCGACTTATCAGGGCCCCATCGGCGCAATCCTGACTCCCCAACTCACATCGCTGGCAGCGGCACCCGAGCATGCCTTCGCCTCTTCTTTGTGTGGGGCCTGCCAGGAAGTTTGTCCTGTACAAATTGAAATCCCCCACATCTTGTTGAAACTTCGGGAGCAGGCCCAGCGCGAAAAGAAAACAAAGGCGAGTCAACTTTCTCTGGAAAGACTGGTGATGGGGGGGTGGGCTTTGGTGATGTGCTCTCCGAGACTCTATGTCGTTTTCAGCCGCTGGACCCGAAGGCTGTGGAGATGGGTGGGCGATATCAGAGGGCTGGGTCGCTTCCTGACCCCATTGACCCACTGGTACAAGCACCGAGAAATCCCTGAATTGGCAGCACGGAGCTTTCGGGAACTTTATCGGTCACGGGAGGAGTGATGGGAAGTCGTTCAGCCATGTTGGACAGGATTCGTCGGGCCTGCGCCGGAAATGGCACCACCGAGTTGCCCTCCCAGATGCCTGATTTTCCCCACTATGCGGATCCTGTGGCACAGTTCCGCAAGGAGTTCGAGGCGGTGGGAGGAGTGTTTTTGGATGGGCGAGGATCGGGGGAACTGCTGGAAGGCCTGAAAACCGTGGTGCGGGCCAGTGATTCAATCGAGGTCTACTGGGAAAGCCAGGCACTGCTGCGCAGATACGACATTCCGTTTAACCGAGCTCCATCCCACCATAAGGCCGGCAATCTGCTTCTGTACAGCTGCCACCCCGAACAGAAAATCGATTTTCCTTTGCTCCTGGAGTCGAGATCCCACGGAAAAGCTGAACTGGCCAGGAGTTCACTCTCCATCAGTCCGGCCCGTTGCGGGATAGCCGAAACGGGGACCATCGTTCATGAAGTTACTCCGGGAACCGGACGTTTATTTTCTCTTCTCCCTCCAACTCGTCTGGTGCTCTTGTCAGAGCGAGATCTGATCATGAATTCTGCCGAGTTTTTCCCGGATCTTCTGGTTGATTCGCAAGGCAGTGTGGTGACCTTGATCACCGGGCCGAGCCGGACAGCCGACATCGAAAAAACCCTGGTTGTCGGTGTTCATGGACCCAAGAAAATGTTCGTTATCCTGACGTCTTAGTGTTGATTCTTTCGGGCGGCGGTAGAGAATGTGTGCATAATACCGACCAGATCATGACGACCGATCTTCGTGGGAAAAAGGCTCTGGTGACCGGTGCGGCCAAGCGGATTGGTCGGGCAATCGGCATGGCACTGGCAGAACAGGGTGTCGACGTGGCTTTGAGCTTTCACAGCAGTGAAGCCGAGGCCAGGAAAACTGAAAACGATTTGCGCGCCAGAAAGGTTCGAGCCCTTGCCCTCAAGGCCGACCTGACCGACCTGGACGACTGCGACCTCCTGATGGATCGTGTCACTTCTGAGTTCGGGAATGTGGATATCCTGGTCAACAACGCCTCGGAGTTTCTCCAGACCGGTCTGGAAGAACTCGATCGGGACCGTACTCGATTTGTTCGACAGTTCGACATGCTGTCGCGGCTTCACATGAGGGCTCCCCTCTATCTTGGGATGCGGTTGGGACTTCAAATGAAGCGGAACGGATGGGGGAGGATCGTCAACATCACGGATCGAGTCACTGCACAGGGACAAGCCTATCCTGACTGGATCATGTATCTGGCGACCAAATACGGCCTGTACGGCCTCACCCAGGCCTTGGCGGTGGAACTGAATCCTGAGGTGACCGTCAACAGTATCGCACCTGGACTGGTGATCCCTCCTTCTGGGATGGAGTCACAGGAAGTGCAAAGACTGCGAGACCAGATACCTCTGAAGAAAGAAGCTGGTCCGGATGAGATTGCAGCCGATGTGGTCCATCTGATTCGATCCGAAGCTAAAACCGGAAGTGTTGTTGTGACCGATGGGGGTTCCAGCGTTCAAGGATAGGCAGTGATGAAATACAACATCGTCAAGAAACTCCATTTTTGCTACGGTCATCGCCTGATGGATTACGATGGCAAGTGTGCTCATCCTCATGGACACAATGGGGTTCTGGAGATTGAGCTCTCCGCATCCCGGCTCGATGACAGGGGGATGGTTTGTGATTTTGGAGAGGTCAAGGAGCAAGTGGGAACCTTCATTGAGGATGAGATCGACCACCGTATGTTGCTGAGGGGAGACGACCCGCTGGTTCCCATGCTCAAGGAACTGGGTGAAGAAGTATTTGTCATGGAGGAGAACCCCACCGCCGAGAACATTGCCAAGTTGATATTCGGAGAAGCCAAAGCCAGGGGGCTGCCTGTCGTTGCCATTCGACTGTGGGAAACGCCCCATGCCTTTGCCGAATACCGGGAGGAGGGATGAGCGCTGGTCTTTGACCAGCGCGTTCCACGTTCCGGGTTCCACGTTCCACGCCGGGCTGGTCTAGGGGACTGGCGGATCCTCTCTTTGTCGTTTGTGGATCGTTACAGGCTGAAATAGAATGACGCGAATCTGTATTTCTGACCCTCTGCGGTTGAGCTGAAGATAAAGAAGAGTACCTATGAGACTGAAAGATCGAGTGGCCATCGTCACGGGCGGGGGGATAGGCCTTGGGGCGGCTTACGCAGGCCGATTGGCTCAAGAAGGTGCGAAAGTCGTTTGTGCGGATATCGACGGGAAGAACGCCGAACAGAGGGCCCATGAGATCTCACAAGCCGGTGGGGATGCCATCGGCATTCTCACCGATGTATCTCTGAAAGACCAAACCGATGCCATGGCCAGGCGCGCGCAGGACGAGTATGGACGGATCGATATTCTGGTGAACAATGCAGCCATGTTTACCGCTTTGCCCGAGGGTCCCTTTGATGAACTTGCCGAGGAGAATTGGGACCGTTGCATGGAAGTGAATCTGAAGGGATTGTGGAACTGCATTCGCTCCGTCTATCCGTTCATGAAGGAGCAGCAGTCCGGCAAGATCGTGAATGTGTCTTCCATTACCTGGCTGTTGGGGCGGCCTTTCCGACTCGACTATGTGACTTCCAAGGCCGGCGTGGTCGGAATGACCCACGCCCTGGCTCCGGAACTGGGAGCTCATGGCATCAACGTGAACTGTGTCGTTCCCGGACTGGTCCAGAATGAGTCCACCCTGAAGGTGTACCAGTCGGAGCATTTCAAGAACTACACGGACCGTCAGGTGCTCAAGCGAAGCCTCAAATCCGAGGATCTCTGTGGGGCCGTTGTCTTTCTGGTCTCCGACGACTCGGAGATGATTACCGGCCAATCGCTGGTAGTGGACGGTGGAATGGTGTTTCATTAATGTAGTGGTGCAGTGAATTCTGGCGGCAGTGAATCGGGAAACAAAAAATGATACGAAGCCTAGTTAACCAGCCAAACATCAGATGCCTTCTCTGGATTATCTTCTGGACTTTCCCCGGGCTTTCCGCGCAAGCATCGGGACCCGAGTTCGAGGTAGGCAGCAGACCCGTGCGGATGGTCTTTGACGGAGAGCATATCTGGGTGACCAACACGGGAGGCGATACGGTAACCAAGCTGCGAACTCGTGATGGGGTGACGATCGGAGAATATGCCGTGGGCAAGGGCCCGGCGGGCGTGGCTTTTGACGGGGAGAACGTTTGGGTGGCCAATCGAGTCGATGGCACCGTCAGCAAGCTGCGGGCCGCCGATGGGGTATTGGTCGGTCTCTACCAGGTGGACAGTGAACCCTTTGGCATCACTTACGACGGGGCGCATATCTGGGTCACGCAACGGCAAAGCGATACGGTAACCAAGCTGAGGGCTGCCGATGGTGAGATTGTGGGAGCCTTCTCGGTAGGGAAGGTTCCTGTTGGTGTGGCCTTTGATGGAGAGAACGTCTGGGTGGCCAATCGGGACGGTCACACGGTGAGCAGGCTCCGGGCCAGCGACGGGAGTCCCTTGGGAACCTTTGAAGTGGGGCAGACACCCGTGGGGATAGCGTTTGACGGAGAGAATATCTGGGTCGCGCATGTTCGGAGCAACACGGTGATGAAACTTCGGGCCCGGGACGGCGAGACTTTGGGGACTTACTCCGTGGGCGACAGGCCGCGTTCGCAAATTGTGTTTGACGGGACCTATATCTGGCTGACCAATTCAGGCGATGACACCGTGACCAAGCTTCGTGCCGGTGATGGAACCGTCGTGGACACGCTCAAGGTGGGCAAAGGACCCCGTGCTATAGCCTTTGACGGGACCTCGGTCTGGGTAGGGAATACCGACAGCGACAGCGTCACCCGGCTGGACGCTAACCACTGAGACACAGAGAAGAGATTCACCACAGAGACACGGAGACACAGAGAAGAAAATTCTTTTCCTTGTCTTATCCTTTAAAATAAAGCCAACACAGTCGGAGTGCACGGCCGCCACGAGAACTTCCAATTCTTCCGGAATTTCCCGGCTATCTTAATCTTCTCTGTGTCTTTGTGTCTCTGTGGTGAAAATCCAGTGCCTTGGTGGTGAAGGCCTAGCCCTCTTCCTCCTCCTCGATCATCTTTTCAATCGTGTGGAAGAGGCGTTCGTTATAGGACTCATAGGAATCTTCGCTGGAGGGGCGGTCGACCGGCTGACCGAAGCGGATCCTGACCGGATGAAGCCGAATCTTGGGGTTTCCTCGAGACCAGACCTCATAGGCCCCCACGATGGCCGTCGGTATCACCGGCACTCCCATCTCCTTGGCGAGGATCGCGGCACCCTTGCGGAAGGGCTTGAGGCGACCATCAATGGAGCGCTCTCCCTCGGGAAAGACGCACAGGCAACATCCTCGACTGATGCCTTCGGCCCCCAATCGAAGCGCCTGGCGCAGGTGCCGATCCGCGTCTACGGGCACGACTTTGATGAGGCGTCCCAGAAAGTTTAAGGGAAAACGATTGAAGTAAGTTGCATATCCCAGGAAGAAGATTCTCTTGATCACTCGATAAGGCAGTGGAGCGACCACGAAGAAGGCATCCAGAAAGCTCAGGTGATTCGGGCAGATCAGGTAGGGATATTCACGAGGGAGATGTTCCTTGCCTTGTACTTTCAAACGGAAGAAAACGACGGAGAGAACGTAGGTCAACTTGGCAACCAGATAGAAAGCAAACTCGGTGAGTGGTTTCGGAGCCAGGATTTCCTGAAGCTTTTTCTGGTCTTCGGGCTGGAGCGGCTCCTGGAGGATTTCACTCCACGAGAGTCTGTCGCTCCGGCTCTCCCGGAGGTCAGTCGGGGGTGTCCGCTCCACAGTTGCCACCAACTCTTCCACCGTCAGGATCTGGGATGACTCCTCATCGGAGATCTGAACCTGACACAGATCTTGAATGGTGGAGAGCAGTTCCACACGTTCGAGAGAATCAAACCCGAGATCCAACTCCAGGCTCATCTTCTTGCTGGACACCGGTGTTGTCTTCATTTCCTGGATGATCTTGAAGATTATCTCTTCGGCTGCCGTCTCCGGCAGGATGGCAGCAGCAGGTACGGGCGGGGTTGTGGTGGTGGCCTGTTCTCCCAGTTCCTTCTCGACCTGAAAGCGTTTGATCTTCCGTGTGGTGGTCCGAGGCAGAGGGGCACGCCTTATCTCGAAACTGTGAACGCGCTTGTAGGAGGGGAGTCGCTGGGAGGCGGTTTCCAGCATGTAGCGAATCATCTCGTAGCTGTTGGTGGTCTGTCGGCTCTTCATATACTCAAAGTCGGGAACGATAACGGCGTGCAGTTTTTCCTGTGCCTGCCCGGCGCTCTGGTCGGCCATCCCCACCACACACATCTCCTGAATTTGAGGACAGGCATTCTGGTAGAAGTGTTCGACTTCTTCGGGGAAGATGTTCTTCCCTGAACTCAGCACGATCACGTCCTTTTTTCGCCCCGTGATGTACAGATGTCCCTGCTCGTTCAGATAGCCCAGATCGCCGCTGTGAAGCCACCCGTTCTGGAGGGTTTCTTCGGTGGCCTGAGGGTTTTTCCAGTATCCAGGCATCACGCTTTCTCCCCCGATGAGAACCTCTCCAATCTGCTTTGAATCCGGCTGATCGATGCGAATGAGGGCATGAGGCAGGGGAACTCCAACCGAGCCCACGTGGGGATTGTTCAGCGGGGTCAGGGTGGCCACGGCACCCGTTTCTGTCATCCCGTAGGCCTGGACAACGGTAAAACCCAGATCTTTGAATCCCTGAGCCACCTCAGAGTCAAAACGGGCTCCGCCTACTCCAAAAATTCGAAAATTGGGGCCAAATTGCTTATGAATGACTGAGAAGAAGACTTTCCCGGGATTCCAGCTGAATCGGTCGTTGAAAAAGTGTGAGAGGGCCAGCAGTCGGTAAAACAGGAATCTCTTCACAATGGACTGGTTTTTCACCTCTTGAAGGATTCTCCGATACACCAGGTAGTAGAACTGGGGGACGCAGATGAAGATCGTAACCCCTTCTTCGTGGAAACTCTTGAGGATCTGTTGAGCTTCCAGGGAGTCGAGATAGCTGACCCGTGCTCCTGCATAAAGCGGAAGAATGAAATTCACGGTCAGGGCCAGGACGTGATAGAGGGGAAGAACCGACAGAATGTGATCTTCCGGGGACACTCGAATCTGCTTGAGCATCTCAACTACGGTGCGGTAAATGTTTCGACGGGTCAGCACCACCCCTTTAGGGTTCCCTGTGGTGCCGCTGGTATAAAGAATGACAAAGGGTTCATCCATGTCTCCTTCAACCAGAGGGAAAGAGCCGGGCTCGGTGGATTGTTCGAGAATCGTTTCCCAATGAAAGTAATCTCCGGCCGACTCGCCGGTGATCAGGATGGGCAGTGGTTGAGGTAGCGATGCCTGGATTTCTTCCATTGCGGGCAACAGGTTCTCGGATGAAATGATGAAACTGCAGTCTGCGTGCTGAATCAATTCCGCCAGTGTCTGGGGGCTGTGCAGAATGTCCAGAGGAACAATGCGTGCACCCGTACTTTGAGCGGCCAGGAAAGAAATTCCCCAGCGGGGATGATTCTCCATCACAATGGCGACGCTCTGTCCTGGACTGATTCCCTGATCTCGGAGGAACTCCCCAATCTTGCCCACCTCCTCGGCAATTCTGCGATAAGAGAAGGATTCCCTGTTGTCACGGGAAAGGTGTTGGAGGGCGACGTGATCGGGCATGCGATCCCGGTTTTCGGCCAGTTTTTGGAAAAAATTGAGAGTCATCTGCTCTTCGGGTCCGTCCGGGATGGGGATGTCCTGATTTTCCCTAGCGAACAATTGACAATGCTAGCACAAGCTCGCAATGCTCGTCTGATCAATAGAATGATGGGTATTGAGTACTATGCCCTCGTGATAAAGTGTTTGCAATGGGTGAGGCGAGCAAGCAGGCTATCATCTTCGATTTCGACGGCACCCTGGTCGATGCCTCCGAGGCCATTTGCCACTCCTTTAACCAGGCCCTTGAAAGGTGTGAGCATTCCCCGATGGACCCGCGGGAAATCCGGGCGATGATCGGCACGCCCCTGGTCAGCATGTTCGAAAGTGTGGTGGAGGGGCTTTCCGAATCCGATGTCACCCCGTTCCTTCGCGAGTATCGCAGTGCCTTCTTTACGCATAGTCGAGTGCTGACCCGGCTGATGCCAGGAGCAGAGGAGACACTGAACCACTTTTCTACCAGGCTCAAACTGGGAATCGCCACTTCAAGAAGATCGGATGGAGCCCTCCACATTCTGAAAAGTTTTGGACTGCGGGACTATTTCTCTTCTGTGGTGGGCATTGAACACGTGTCAGAAGCCAAACCGGATCCAGAGCCGATTCATCAAACTTTGGAACAATTGCAGGTGCCTGCTGACAGGGCGGTCATGGTTGGAGATACGATCCACGACATGACTGCCGGCAAGCGAGCTGGAGTGACGGCGGTTGGAGTGACCACTGGCACTACCAGCCGTCCCGCACTTATCGAAGCGGGAGCGGACCATGTGGTCACGGAGCTTTCGGCTCTGGTTGATCTGGTGGAATTGTCGAACCTTTCTCCTTGATTAAGAGTGCCTCTTAAAATGAGATGTATCAATGTGATATACCCAATTTATGCCTAATCCGAACGGGTTGGAGTCCTTGATTTCCGTGAAACGTGAAACCTGGAACATGAAACGCGTTGGTCGTAGACCAGCGCTCATCCAGTGGGGTGAGTCGTGAGCAAGGAGAAGGAGCCATGCGAGTCGTGGGTTCAGATTTTGGATTCGCTTCGGGAAGATGAGGAAGAACTTCGGCAAGGCGGTGGGCCGGAGGCCATCCAGAGACAGCATGATAAGAACCGCCTGACGGCACGTGAACGGATTCAAAAACTGATTGATCCGGACAGTGAATTTCTTGAGCTGGGTCTTTTTTCAGCGTTTGAAATGTATCCGGACTGGGGCCGGGTTCCTGCTGCAGGAGTGATCACGGGTGTCGGGCGAATTCAGGGCCGGCAATTCATGATCATCGCCAATGATGCCACGGTCAAAGCGGGGGCTTTTTTTCCCGCAACCGTCAAAAAGGTGCTCCGGGCCCAGCGGATTTCCATGGACAATCGACTCCCATTGGTCTACCTGGTGGACTCCTCCGGTGTTTTTTTACCGCTTCAAGATGAAATTTTCCCGGATGAAGATGATTTTGGGCGGATTTTTCGAAACAACGCGCGGATTTCCGCTGCAGGAATCCCTCAAATAGGCGCCATCATGGGGCCTTGTGTGGCGGGCGGGGCCTATTTGCCGGTCATGTGCGACAAGGTCTTGATGACCGAAGGAAGTGGGCTGTACATCGCTGGACCTTCCCTGGTGAAGGCAGCCATTGGCCAGGACCTGCCCAATGATGATTTGGGAGGGGCGGAACTCCATGCTTCCATGAGTGGAACCATCGATTTTCTTGAGAAAACCGATGACAGCTGCATCTCCCGGATTAGGCTCCTGGTCGGGAATCTGGCCGAGCCTCAGCAGGGACCCTTCAACAGAACGAGGGCGAAGCCTCCTCGCCGTGATCCGGAGGAGATCTATCAGATCATGCCGCTGGATGCTTCTGAGGAGTACGATGTTCTCGACATCTTCCAATGCCTGTTTGACCAGGGTGAACTCACCGAGTACAAGGCGGATTACGGAAGAACCCTGGTCTGCGGTTATGCGCGCCTGGATGGCTGGTCGGTGGGAGTGATCGCCAATCGTAAGATTCACGTGAAGGTTCCAGGTAAGCGATTCGAGATGGGGGGAGTGATCTACACGGAAAGTGCAGACAAAGCCGCCCGTTTCGTGATGGACTGCAACCAGAGCCAGATTCCCTTGATCTTCTTTCAAGATGTCAACGGATTCATGGTGGGTCGGGAGGCCGAAATATCCGGAATTATCAAGTCGGGAGCCAAACTCGTCAATGTCGTCGCCAACAGCGTCGTTCCCAAGATTACGATCATCATGGGAGGAAGTTATGGAGCTGGAAATTACGCGTTATGTGGCAAGGCTTATGATCCTCGATTCATCTTTGGATGGCCTACCTGTCGGTATGCGGTGATGGGGGGAGAGCAGGCGGCCAGGACCATGCTCGATTTAAAGATCAGGCAACTCGAGAAGCTGGGAGAGGAGATCCCCGAGGCAACTCGCCGGGAACTTTCCTCCGCCATCGAAGCCACCTATCTCGATCAGTTGAATCCGCGCTATGCGGCCGCTCGCGGGTGGGTGGACGGGATCATCCTGCCTCATCAGACTCGGGAGGCCATCGCCCTGTCTCTTGAAGTGGCAGCCTTGAATCCCCACCTTGGGGAATTCAAAACCGGGGTCCTGCAAGTATGAGGGAGGACATTCAACTCAGCTTTGATCCTCCATCGGCGCTCATTACGCTCAACCGCCCTGAAGTCAGAAATGCCTTGACGCCGGAGATGGTGGAACTCTTCCATCAGGCCCTTGACCGAGCCGGGGAGCGGGACGACATCGCTGCCGTGATTGTCACGGGAGAGGGGAAGGCTTTTTGTAGTGGAGTCGATCTGAGAGTCCTGCAGAAGATGTCGACTCGGTGCGTGGAGGAGGTGCGACAGGATTCGAGAGCACTGATGAAGCTGTTGACTCGGATTTATGATTTCCCCAAGCCGGTGATTGCTGCGGTTAATGGCCCGGCCAGGGGTGGAGGATGCGGTCTGATCAGTGTCTGTGACATTGTTATCGCCGTGGAAGGTGCCAACTTCGCCTATTCGGAGACCAGAGTGGGGTTTATTCCGGCCCTGGTCGCCGTTTTCTTTCTGAGAGTTTGCGGTGAGAAGAGAGCCAGAGAATTGTTGTTGACCGGGCGCGTCTTTCCCGTCGAAGAAGCCCGGGAGATAGGTCTGGTCAATAGTATCGTGGACACCGTTGTCTTGCTCAAGCGGGCCAAGGAATCAGTGGAATCGATCGCACAAAACAGTCCCACTGCAATGTCCCTGACCAAAGATCTTATTCGAGATGTGCACGGGCTAAGTCTCCAGGAAGCACTGGATACGGCGCTTCAACTGAATGTTCTGGTTCAGACGAGTGAGGATTTCCAGGAAGGTTTGAGTAGTTTTTTGGAGAAAAGAACGCCTCAATGGAGGCGAAAGTAAAATGTCGGAAGGTTCTGGTAAGGTACCCCCATCTTTTCAGAATATCCCGCCATCGATTCTGGGAAGTAGCTGAGAGAAGGGCGTTTTAGACAGCTATCCAGCCTCTCTGAAATAGTCCGAAAAGCGCCCTTCTCATGCCTTATTCGCCCTCTAACCCAGTAACTCCACCGTGAAATCGTATTTGTCCAGGACCTGATGCAATCGCTTGAGTACGCCTTCCGTATAGGGATCATCCGGGCTTGGGGCGATCTGGTCCACGGCTTTGCGAATCAACTCTGAATTGGTGGTGAGGACGCGGTTGTCCAGATCGACTTCAACCCAATGGGTGCTTTTTCGGGCAGGCCAGTCCTGACTGATTTCCATCGTGTATCCAAGAAGTTTCAAAATAGCCGTCTCGCGGTTTTCAGCAGCCAGAATGTCCCCTAAATATTGAGCCACGTCGGCGGCCAACCATCCATGATCAGGGAAATGGAGAGTGCCAAGGAGGGAGCCGTGCTTCAGGCTGATGGAACCGGTGATCGCCACGTTCGGGACATTTTAACCCGGACAGAGAAATGCTGGCCAGTTTCTTGAGGATCAATCGGGTACGAGCCGGTGGACAAGCCCTTCTTTGCTGATAGAATATGCTTCTTTGGGAATTGGGGGTAGGAGAATGCGGCGGGTGGATCATCAAAGGAATAAGGGCCTTCACTATTTTGCCACCACTCTGGCCCTTTCCACCTTTTTTCTGTTGATTGTCGGAGCTTTGGTGACGAGCAACGACGCAGGGCTTTCCGTCCCCGACTGGCCCCTCTCCTTTGGACAACTCATGCCGGAGATGGCGGGGGGTGTATTTTACGAGCACGGACACCGCATGGTCGCGACCACCGTGGGCGTTCTGACGATCATCCTGAACCTCTGGCTTTGGAAGGGAGAGTCTCGTCGCTGGGTCCGTCGTCTTGGCCTTGCGGCCTTGGTGACGGTCATCATGCAAGGAGTCTTGGGAGGCATTACGGTCCTTTACTTTCTGCCTCCACCCATCTCAGTGTTGCATGCCTCCACTGCTGCCTTATTCTTCTGTTTGACTATTACAATTGCCTTTGTGACGGCGCCTGGTTGGAGGGATTCTTCCCAGCCGCTGATGCACAGAGTCGAGGGGCTCCTGGCCAGTGGAAATTTGATGCTGAAGCTGGCGTTGTGCAATGTCCTGGCCGTCTATTTTCAATACATACTGGGGGCCACGGTGCGTCATTCCGGGACGGTTGAAGGGACCAAAGCCGCCGTTCTCGTCACATCAGCTTTGGTGGCTCACATCATCGGAGCAACCCTGCTGACAGCCTTGATTCTCTGGGTATCGAGAGCCTTGATCAGGGCAACTCAGGATCGGTATATTGTACAGTTGATGTACCTCCAGCTGGGTTTGCTCTTTACCCAGTTGTTTTTGGGAGTAGGTGCCTATTGGGTGCGAATTGACCCGGCTGTGCACGTGCAGCCCACC
>JAZFRU010000354.1:0-4717 GCA_036445815.1 Acidobacteriota bacterium
CCTTTTTAGTGCCCCGTGGTTCGGCCCGTGAGCACGCCCGCCGGGAATAGTGCAGTCGTGCCAGTCGTGCAATCGTGCTTTAGTGCTTTAGTGCAGTGGTAGGGGCACACGGCTCCGGGCGTCTCAAAACCTAGCGAATTTTGATGTAGGACTAATAGGGGCGCACGGCGTGCGCCCCTACATTTTCTTCTCCACATCGAGCGTTAGCGAGGTGTTTCTCCACCCGGAGCGTCAGCGACGGGTTTCTCCACGCGCGAAGCGCGTTTCTCTACGCGCGCAGCGCGCTTCTCTATTGTTCTATAGTTCTCTCCAAAGTGGGAGGCGCCTCAGTGCGCCGAATCCGGAGGGCGTACGGCCCCACCACTGCACCACAGCACGATTGCACGATTGCACGACAGCACCAGAACGCGTGAGCGTTCCGGATTGACTTCATGGTGAGTTCGGTATATATCCAGAAGTCATAATCATGGGCAAAAAATGGATCCACATCTGCCTTCTTCTGCTTTGCGTGGTCGCCCTGGTGGCACAGGATGATGACGCGACCAATCCCTACACCTCCCCGGAGGATCTGGCCGCCGGAGCTGAGGTGTTCAAGAATCATTGTTCCTCTTGCCACGGAGGGGATGGATCGGGGGGCAAGGGACCCAACTTGACTCGGGGCCAGTTTCGCTATGGAAGCAGCGACGCTGCCTTGTATCGGACCATCAGATCGGGAATCTCCAAGAGCGGAATGCCGCGCCTGGGATCTCCCGACAGCAGGGTCTGGCGGGTGTTGACCTTTGTCCGTTCACTCAGTCAAAGTACCCGGGAACAGGATGTCCCCGGTGATCCTGTGAGGGGACGAGAGCTTTTTTCGGGCAAGGGAGATTGCAGCCGATGTCACATGGTCGACGGCCTTGGAGGACGAGTGGGGCCCGACCTGAGTGAAATCGCCTGGATGCGTTCCACCCGGCATTTGCGCACCTCGATTCTGAAGCCCAACCAGGAAGTGGACCGGGGCTATCGTTCGATTGAAGCCGTGCAAAAAGGGGGGCAAATCATCAGGGGGGTTCCTTTGAATGAAGATCCCTACTCCATTCAGTTGATGGATCTGGAGGAGAATCTTCACTCTCTCATCAAGAGCGATCTGGAGGAACTGCGTCAGGAGGATCGTTCCTGGATGCCCAGCTATCAGAGGATTTTCAGCGGCAGCGAACTGGATGATCTGGTGGCTTACCTCTACTCTTTGCGCAGAAAGACGAACTTACCGTGAAATACCTCACTGTTTTGACCGTACTTGTGACCCTGTGGGCTCCCGCCCTGGGCCAGGTGACTTACCAGCGCTTGCTCGAGGCCGATCGTGAACCCGGCAACTGGCTCACCTACTCCGGTCAGTACAACGGCCAGCGCTACAGCCGCCTCGAGCAGATCAATCGAGAGAATGTACAGGAACTTGAGATGAAGTGGGCCTTCCAGATGCGGACGCTGGAGGATGTGGAGACCACTCCTCTGGTGGTCGACGGCGTCATGTACATCACCGAGCCTCCCAGCAACGCCCACGCCTTGGATCCTCGAACGGGGCGAACCTACTGGTCCTATATTCGTGACCTTCCCGATGGAATCCACACCTGCTGCGGACGCAACAATCGGGGCCTTGCCATACTGGGAGATAAACTCTACCTGGGTACGGTTGATGCCCATTTGGTGGCACTGGATGCAAAGACAGGTTCGGTGATCTGGGATATCGAAGTGGCGGACCGGAATGACGGTTACAGCCTGACGCTGGCTCCACTGGTGGTCAAGGACATGGTGATCGTGGGTGTTGCCGGGGGCGAATTCGGCATCCGGGGGTTTCTGGATGCCTACGATGCCATAACCGGAAAACGGGTGTGGCGCTTTTATACCGTTCCGGGGCCGGGAGAGCCGGGACATGAAACGTGGGAGGGGGACGCCTGGAAAAAAGGAGGGGCTCCCACCTGGCTCACCGGTTCCTTCGATCCCGATCTCAACTTGATTTACTGGGGCACCGGCAACCCCTCACCCGACTTCAACGGGGCGGTCCGTCCGGGCGATAACCTCTACGCCGACAGCGTGATTGCACTGGATGCCGACAGCGGCAAATTAAAGTGGCACTTTCAGTTCACTCCCCATGATGTCTGGGACTGGGACGCCGCCCAGATTCCCGTTCTGGTGGATACGGAGTTTGAAGGGCAGATGCGTAAGCTCATGCTGTGGGCCAATCGCAACGCCTTCTACTATGTGTTCGATCGGGCAACCGGGGAGTTGTTGCTGGCTCGGCAGTTTGCCCGGCAAAACTGGGCCCAGGGGATTGATTCCAGGGGGCGCCCGGTGATCAAGCCGGAAGCCATACCCACCGACAAGGGGGTGGTCGTGTTTCCCGGGATCCAGGGTGCTACCAACTGGTACTCTCCATCCTACAGTCCTCTTACGGAACTTTTGTATATCGCGGTTCGAGATGTCCCCACTTTTGTCTCGGCCAGCGACGTGGACTATGATCCTGGCTCTTTGTATCTGGGAAGCCGCTGGAATGGATTTTCCGAGGACCCCAGTTGGGCTAACATTCGAGCCCTCATTCCTGAGACGGGAGAGGTTAAATGGGAGTATCCGCTCCACCGCGATGTCTGGACCGGATTGATGTCGACTGCCGGGGGCCTGGTTTTCGGCGGATCAGTTGAGGGTCAGTTCTTTGCTCTGGACACGGTTACCGGCAAGGAACTGTGGCGGGCCAACACCGGAGGCAAGGTCATCTCCGCTCCGGTCACCTATCTGAGCGACGGCAAGCAGCTGGTGAGCATCGCTGCCGGCAACACGCTGTTCACCTTCGGCCTGGACCACAGAGACACCAAGTAAATAGTTTCTACCACAGAGGCACAGAGACACAGAGTAAGAGTAATTGAAAAGCCAACGCCACAAAGAATTTGTGCCGTTGGCTTTTCAATCGTCTTCTTTGTGCCTTAGTGTCTTAGTGGTGAAATTTCTTACTGTGTCTCTGTGCCTCTGTGGTAAACAATCCGTGTCTCTGTGGTATAAGAAAGCAGCATGAGCCGGTCACCACTTGGCCTGACTAACGGGCACAGTCTTGAGGATCTTTGTGCCGAGGCCCGCTCGATCAGGGATCAGGGGAAGGGGCGCATTGTCAGCTTCTCTCCCAAGGTCTTTATCCCCTTGACCCGGTTGTGCAGAGACTATTGCAGTTACTGCATCTTCCGACAGAATCCCGGGCAAGCCGAAAACCTCTATATGAGCCCTGAGGAGGTGCTGGAGGTGGCCCGCCGCGGAGAGGAAGCGGGCTGTCGGGAAGCCCTCTTTGTCCTGGGCGAGCGGCCGGAACAGCGCTATCCCGAGGCACGGAAGTGGCTGGAGGACCATGGCTATGAGAGCACCATCGACTACTTGCGGGTGATGTGCGAACTGGTTCTCAGCGAAACCGACCTCTACCCCCACAGCAACCCGGGCACCCTGACTCGACGCGAACTCGAAATTCTCCGGGAAAGCAACGTATCGATGGGGTTGATGCTCGAGAGCACCAGCCCACGTCTCTACCAGCCGGGGGGACCTCATGAACACGCCCCCAGTAAACATCCCAGGGCCAGACTCCACACCCTGGAGCTGGCTGGACAACAGAAGATTCCCTTTACCACGGGGCTTCTGGTGGGGATCGGCGAGACCCGGGAAGAGCGGATCGAGGCGCTCCATGCCATCCGGGATCTCCAGGATCGCTTCGGACATATTCAGGAAGTGATCATCCAGAACTTCCTGGCCAAGCCCACCACTCCGATGGAGAGTTCATCCGAGGCGGGAATGGAGGAGATGATGGAAACGGTGGCCCTGGCCCGAATCATTCTGGGTCCGGAGATGAACGTTCAGGTTCCGCCCAATCTCAGTTCATCCTATCTGATGTATCTGGGTGCCGGCATCAACGACTGGGGCGGGATCTCCCCGGTGACCCGGGACTATGTCAATCCCGAGGCCCCCTGGCCTCACATCGCCAGGATGAAACAGGAGATGGGAGACCTTGGCTACCAGCTCCGAGCCCGGTTTCCGGTTTACCCTGAGTACTTCATCGAAGGTGAGGGTCACGGTGAGATCCCTCGGGTATTGCGGAAACGACTTCGAGCGGAGGCGGATGAGCAGGGTTTTTTTGACGGGCACGATTGGAATTCTTCCCCGGTTGCGATCGCCGACTCAGAGGATTCTCGGGTGAACTTTTGAATATGAACCCATCGATTGAAAACTATTTAAAGATTGCCACCGGCACCACGGCCCGGATTCTTGAGAGCGCTCTGGAGGGAAGGGACCTTTCCGAAGAGGAAATCGTGGTCCTCTTCGGCGCCCGCGATCTGGATTGCTGGGGAGTGTTGGCGGCGGCCGATCATCTGCGTCGGGAGACGGTGGGGGACGAGGTCAGCTACGTCGTCAACCGCAACATCAACTTCACCAATGTCTGCGTGAAACGGTGCAGCTTCTGTGCCTTCAGCCGCACTTATCGGAGCGATCAGGGGTATTTCCTTCCCCAGGAAGAGATCGTGCGAAGGGCACGTGAGGCCTGCCAGTACGGTGCCACCGAGGTGTGTATTCAGGCGGGACTTCTCCCGGGCATGGAAGGCGATCTGTACATTCGTCTGTGCCAGGCCGTCAAGGAGGCGCTTCCCGAGGTTCACATTCATGCCTTCTCGCCCGAGGAAATACTTTATGCCACCGAGTGCTCCGGGATGAA
>JAZFRU010000355.1:0-2125 GCA_036445815.1 Acidobacteriota bacterium
TAATGCCGGTCCAATCCACCACTTGACCTGCCCGAGAATAGTAAGTCATCTCCCAAACGCCATAAAGACGCTCGGCATCCTGTCCATAGGCGATGCCTGTCAGGACCAGTACTACCATGATTGCAGAAATAGCCGTCAGTTTCATTGCTTCCTCCTGAGTCATTGTTTGGCTAAAGGATGATCGACCCGAAAGGTTAAGGCAAGAAGAAAGAGAGAGAACTCGCTTTGCAGGTCGAAAGAAAGCACCGATAGTTATCCTGATGCAAATGAGATTGTTTTCTCGCTTCCAAGGGTTTACAATCTGACCAAGTACACTCCATCAACCGGGCCGAGAGCCTAGACACAAGGGGGGACCAATATGTCAACATCACAAAGAACACCGATACCCAGGCGGCAATTTGTCAAAACATCCACCGCCTCCCTCATAGGGGCCAGCTTTCTCCCGGGGGTTTTGGCTGCTGACGGGCAGGCGGCCAGCATTCAGGAGTTGGATCTCTGGAAGCCTGACTCCAGCGATCCGTTCGATTTTCCGGCTCCCCGATATCCCAAGCACCTTCCCAAGATCACTGACGTGGAGCAGCTTCTTCCTGGGGCTCGGCGCCTGGCTGCGGAACCTCCGCGCCGAGGACTTTCCCATCTCCCGGGTTTCGGAATCAATCCGGGGCAGAAGGCCCTCATCATCACGCCCAGTAATGTCGACCCCATGGTTGCCGAAGCCATCACCATTGCTCTAAGGGAAAGAGGAGTTCTTGTGGACCAGATCACCAATGACATCGGGCTGGCCGATGCCTCTCGGCTTCCCAGCCCTGATGGGACCTCCGCGCCCGCAGAGCTGGAAGGGGCGGGAACGGTGAGAAGTCTCAGAAATCCCCGTCCTCGACCAAGGGGTGGTCGCTGGTATGTCAGTTTGGCAAGGCTAATGAACTACAGCCTGGTGATTGAAGGGAGTGGGGGGGCACTGCTGTATACGACTGAGGGCATCACGGACTTTTACCACCAACACATTCTGTGGCCCCACCGGGATAACTTCTTCGTGCGTACGGGAACTCCTTCGCAGCTGAGGCTGGCTATTGACCATGCCGTCATGAAGCCACTGCTGGAGGGTGGGGAGGTGCGGATCACCGACCCGGAAGGCACCGATTTGAGCTTCACCATCTTCCCCGAGCTGTGGAGCCTGGTGGAGGAACGTGAAAGACGACCCAGGGTCTTTGTGGGGCACCTGTGGGGGATTCCCCAGATGGTGATCGTACAAAAGTCCGATGCCAGGGGCGTGGTGGCAGGAACCGCCAACCACTCAGGTGTTTATCCGACCCTCAAGGTTCATCTGGAGAACCAGCAAGTGGTGAAGGTCGAGGGTGGCGGATCTTATGGAGACAACTGGAGGGAGATCGTAGAACGGGGAAAAGACATCCAGTGGCCGGAATATCCACGGAAGGGTTTTAGCTGGCTGATTGAGGCCGGAATCGGTTCCGACCCGGGGAATATTCCCGGGTGGTGTTGGAACAATGGGGAAGTGCGCAGCTCCGGCATCATCCACTTTGGATTCGGAGTGGGCAGCCAGACCGAGAGGTTCAAGAAGTTTATTGGGGAAACGGGACTGCCGGGAGGGCACAACCACATCCACGTCCGCTTCCCCACCTACGAGATCAAAAACTCCCGCGGCCAGGTGGTGAAGGTCATCGACAAGGGTCGCTTCACCGCCTTTGATGATCCCGAGGTCAGGAGGGTTGCGGAAAAGTTTGGAGATCCGGACAAACTCCTTCGACAACTCTGGGTTCCTGCCGTTCCCGGCATCAATTATCCAGGGGACTACCAACGGGATTTCGGAAGTGATCCATTGACCTGGTTGAGAAAATGGCGGGGTATTCTGGAGGGGCAGGTGGATCGCGTGATTCGCTACGGTTACCGAATGCCCAAGGAGCCCATTCTGGAGGGTTAAAAAGAGAGAGTTCCTCTCTCCAGTAAGCTCCAAGCTCGGTGTCACCCACTCATCTGCTCACGAAGACTCTCGATGCTCATGCTTGTGGGTTTGACCTCGATGGCGTGAAAGACACCGAAGCAGTACAGTTTGCTTGAAACAACCTCCAGGTTCGCTTCCCCGACCAGCCCCAGAATATCTCTGTTC
>JAZFRU010000356.1:0-5580 GCA_036445815.1 Acidobacteriota bacterium
TTGGAAGAGAGGGGATTCATCCGGCGGCTGAACAATCAGGCTCGTTCCATTCAATTGGTGGAGCCCGAGTCGACCGTGTCCCCGGTTCTTCCACTTCTGGGATACGTTACTGCCGGACAACCCCTGGAAGCCGTGATGAACGAGGAACAGATTGCTGTTCCGGAGAGCTTCCAGACCCGCGGCAACAACTTTGTATTGCAGGTCCAGGGAGAGTCCATGATTGAAGAGCATATTCAGGATGGCGATTATGTCATCCTCGAACAACGCCTGGACGCCCGCAATGGAGAGATGGTGATCGCTCTCATTGATGGAGAGAGGGCAACCTTGAAAAAATTCTATAGAGAGCGAGACAGGATCCGACTTCAACCCGCCAATTCGACTCTGGAACCCATCTGGATCGCCGAGGACCGGCTTCAGATTCAGGGAGTTGTGGTGGGAATCATGAGAAAGTACTAACCCAGACGACCTATCGTCCAGACCAAGGAGGCAACATGTCATATCGAGTCCAGGTTTCAGGAAAAATCTTCGAAAGCGACGATCTTCGTACCTTGCTGAAACGAGCTGTTGAAGCTCGGCAAAACACAGGTCACAACGCCTTGTTTTCGAACCACACCCCCCTCTCCAAGCCCCCGCTCCCCCACCCTATTAACAGTAGGCTGAGGAAAACCGGCAAGAACTGGACTTACTGCCCTCAGGAAATCTAGACCGTCACCATAACTCGCTGCTATCTCTGGGTTTAAATCGAACAATAAGATTTAACCCAGGAGATAACCAGAGAGTTTCCGGAGGTCATCAAGGCTCTTCTTCCTGTTTTCCTCACAAGTTTCCCACAGACTAACGACCTCGGGCTCTTCTGAGAGAACGAGTCCGTCTCGCCCAGGCGGGTCACCGATCGAACGATTCCGCCTCGTTCAGACCACGCCAGCGACGATGCAGGAAAATGGAAGTGAGAAAAACGGGTCAATTCTGGTAAGATCAGAACGTTTTCCGGAACAGCCCCAGCATTTTTTGCAACTTTTTGAATAACACCCAATCATAGTGAGCGAAAAGGGGAAAAAAGGGTCCTCCAGTAGCCTTAAAACGGCGACTCCTGTGGTTTCTGGAAGCGAGTTGAAGAAACTCGTATCCAGGGCACAAAGAGGGGATGTTGAAGCATTTCAACAGCTGTATCAACAGTACAGCAAAAAGATCTTGAACTACATCTATCGACTGACGGGTTCACGTGCCGAAGCAGAGGACTTGACGCAGGACACCTTTATTCTTGCCTACAAGAATCTGAAGGCCCTCAAAGAATCAAACAAGTTTCAAAGCTGGCTCTTCCGCATCGCACAGAACAGCGTCTACCAGAAATATCGAGTGAAGAGGCCGCCGATGAGTCCACTCCCCGAAGATGGGTCAGAATCAGCTGCAGTGAACCCGCTCACCACTTCCTCGAAGAGTCCGGAAGACAGCCTCCTATCCTCAGAACTGGAACGGTTTATCGAAAAAGTTATCGACCAGTTACCGGACAAGCAGAAGGGAGTATTTGTTCTGTCTGCTATTCACAAGTTAAGCTACAAGGATATCAGCGCGATCGAAGACCGATCACTGGCATCAGTCAAATCGGATGTTCACCGCGCCCGAGTGGACGTCAGGGATAAAGTGAAAGAATACTTGAGGAAAAAACATGGATTGCCAAACGTTCATTGAGTCGCTGACGGCCTTCGTCGACGGCGAGTTAGGTGCACGAGAAAGAGAGGCACTTGAATCCCATCTATCTCGGTGTCGACCTTGTCGTCAGGAACAGGAATCCCTGCTTCATTCCTATCAGCTTGTGGACCAACTGAGCAGCCTTGAAATGGACGCCGGCTCCTGGACCCGAATTCACTCCGAGATCACCCAGCTGCCGACTGCTCCCCCCTCCTGGTTTACTTCCCTTCAATCCTTTTTCGGTTCTCGCTGGATACCTGTCACCGTGGGCGCTTTGGGCGCCGCCAGCCTCTCTATCTTTTTTCTGAGAGACCCCACGATTGAAATACAGAAAGAGTTTCAAGTCTATCTGGAAGAGCGCGAGGAAATGGTCCTTGGCCGTTCACCGCAGCCCCCCCAGGAAGTCATCAGAGAAATCACGACCACCCTTCCCAATCCCTTTACCGTCAGTTACGACAACAGCCAAAGAAATCCATTTGCCCCGGAGTAGCTAACGATGCGAAGCCGAATTGCCTTATTAATCGTCTTATCAAGCCTTCAAACAGCCGTCTTCTCCCAGAGTTGGGAACACATTCGCAGCAGCGCGGAAAGACAGCACGAAATGGTGATGCTGCTGATCAGGAACGGAGATTTCGGGAAAGTCCTGGAAGCATCCAGGCAGATCTTCTCCCTGAGGTTTCCGGCCAGCCAGGAACATCTTGTGGTTCGAGAAGGTCGCATTCTGTCGGAGGCCCTGGCCCACAACCAGCGCTTCCAACTGGCTCAGGGCCTGCTGGATCAGGCCCTCAGAGCCGTCCGATCGACCCCGGCCAAGACCGAGCTTTTCAAAGAAAAGGCCTACCTATACACCAAGCAAGGCCGAGACAAGGAGGCCATGGAGTTCTTCGGAATGGCCATGGAACTGGAAAAGTCCTCGCCTTGAATCCTGATCCTTCTGGCGGTACTTTCGTGTTTAGGTGGTCATGAAAACACCCCGGACCGATAAGCCGTCGTCTCCAACCTCCAAGAAACTGAGTTCCGTCGATACCGTTTCCGAAAAACGGCATCCACTCCTTTACCGTCCCGATGATCTCTCCGGACTGGACTACCAGCGTGACCTGGGAGACCCGGGAGAATTCCCCTTCACCCGAGGCCTGCATCCCACCATGTACCGGGAGAAACTGTGGACGATGCGCCAGTTCTCAGGATTCGGAAGCCCGGAGGAAACCAATCGACGCTCCAAATTCCTGCTGGAGAAGGGGCAAACCGGCCTTTCCATTGCGTTTGACTTACCCACCCTCATGGGACTTGACTCCGACCACTCCCTCGCCGAAGGAGAGGTCGGCAAGTGCGGAGTGGCTGTCGATTCACTGGAGGACATGGAAACTCTGTTTGAAGGCATCCCTCTGGATCAAGTCACCACATCGATGACGATCAATGCCCCGGCTGCGGTTCTGTTAGCCATGTATGTGGCCGTCGCGGAAAAACAAGGCGTGGATCCCGCCCAGATCCGTGGAACTCTCCAGAACGACATCCTGAAAGAATTCATCGCCCAAAAAGAGTGGATCTATCCCCCTGAGCCGTCCATGCGTCTGGTGGTGGACTCGATTCAATTTTGTACCGAACACCTTCCTCGCTACAACAGCATCTCCATCAGCGGTTACCACATTCGGGAAGCCGGTTCCACAGCAGTGCAGGAATTAGCGTTCACCCTTCGTGACGGCATCGAGTACGTGGAATGGTGCCTTCGAGCCGGAATGAAGGTGGATGAATTCGCGCCCCGATTGTCGTTTTTCTTCGACGCCCACAATGATTTATTCGAAGAGGTGGCCAAATTCAGGGCGGCACGCCGCCTCTGGGCCCATGTGATGCGCGACCGCTTCAAGGCCCAGCAGGAGCGTTCCTGGATGTGCCGGTTTCATACCCATACCGCCGGCTGCAGCCTGACCGCCCAGCAACCCCTGAATAATGTCATTCGCACGGCAGTCCAGGCACTGGCGGCCGTCCTGGGAGGAACTAATTCGCTTCACACCACTGCCATGGACGAGGCTCTGTCCCTGCCGACTGAAGAGGCGGCACACATTGCTCTTCGCACCCAGCAGATCCTGGCTCATGAAAGTGGCGTTCCGGACACCGTGGATCCTCTTGGAGGCTCCTACTTGGTGGAACGACTGACTCATGATGTGGAAGAAGAGACCCGGCAATACATCGAGACCATTGATAAAATGGGAGGCATGATCCCTGCCATCGAGCAGGGATATCCTCAGAGAGAAATCCAGGAAGCCGCCTATCAGCATCAAATAGCCGTGGAGACCCGTAAGAAAATCGTGGTTGGAGTGAACGAGTTCCAAACCGATGAAGTCGGGCCTGTCGAAACGCTTCACATTGGACCCGAAACCGGCGAACGCCAGATTCAACGCCTGGATAAACTGCGATCCCGACGCAATACTCGAACCGTCAAACGATCCCTTGCGGAATTGAAGCAGGCGGCTCGATCAGATAAAAACCTGATGCCCTTTTTCATCGAGGCCTCCAAGGAGTATGCGACACTGGGGGAAATCTGTGGGACACTCACAGACGTGTTCGGGGAGTACCGGGAGCCCAGCTTTTGAAGGATCAAGACTCATACAAAAGGCGCATTTCCACACCTGTCCCTCCCCTGGAAAGAATGAAAATCGAAAGTTTATGACGGGAAAGTCAACATGACGGAAAAGAAAATTCGAGTCGTCGTCGCCAAACCGGGTCTGGATGGACATGATCGAGGAGCCAAAGTGGTCGCTCGAGCGTTACGGGACGCCGGCATGGAAGTGATCTATACGGGCCTTCGGCAAACTCCGGAGCAGATCATCCAGACCGCACTCCAGGAGGATGCCGATGCGGTGGGCCTATCCATTCTCTCGGGCGCACACATGACGCTCTTCACACGGGTGGTGGAACTGCTGAAGGAAAATGAGGCTGAGGATATTCTGATCTTCGGAGGCGGTATTATTCCTGATGACGATATCCCAAAACTCAAGGAAATCGGTGTAGACAAGATCTTTCAACCCAGCACCACCACCACCGAGATCATCGAATACTTGAAACAGAACATCCAGGGGCAGAGGTAACATTCATGTTGGTCGGGGTCATCTCGGACACCCACGGACTGTTGCGGCCTCAGGTCTTCGACCTGTTCCAGGGTGTCGATGCCATCATTCATGCCGGGGATATCGGAGATCAGGATATCTTGACCGATCTACGGACACTGGCGCCGGTTCAGGCCGTGTGCGGGAACACCGACGGCTTCCCCTTGACCGAACAGTCCCCTCCCCAGAAGAGCTTTCAACTGGAGGACGTCAGGGTGTTCCTCACCCATATTGGAGGCACTCCTCAACAAATGCGGTCGCTCTATCCCGAGATCCAGGACGCGGATCTGGTGATCTTTGGCCACAGCCACAGGCCCCTGCAAACTCAGGACGGCAGCACCCTCTTTTTCAACCCGGGATCGGCGGGGCCAGTCCGCATGTCACTTCCCGTGACCCTGGGAAAGATTCGGATTGAACAGTCTTCGATTGCCGCCGAGATTGTGGAGATTCCGGACCGCTGACCGCTGGTCTTCGACCAGCGCGTTTCACGTATAAGGTTTAACGTTTCACGAAAGGAAATGTAGGGGCGCACGGCCGTGCGCCCATCCGGAAGCCACTCATAGAGCGGCCGCTACATTAGCTTGCCGCCTGACCGGTGGGAACGCAGCCGAGCGGAGCGAGACCGCTCGATTAGGAGACGACCGTTCCCTGATCTTCCAGAGCGGCGTCGATCTCCAGGATGATCTCCTCCGCTTTGGCCACCCGGTCCTGGGCATCGCGGATGGGTCGGCCCACAACAAGATAGTCGGCGCCCCTTGAAATCGCCTCAAAGGGCGTGGTGGAACGT
>JAZFRU010000357.1:0-11391 GCA_036445815.1 Acidobacteriota bacterium
TCAGCTTATCGTAGGTGGTTTCCAGCTCCTCAGGGATGACCCGCGTTTCACCGACCACCGAAATCACGTTGGCGTCGCCTTCCCAACGGGGAACGATGTGCAGGTGAAGATGTCCGGCAATACCGGCACCGGCGCTTTTTCCGATATTGAATCCCACGTTGAGGCCGTCGGGACGATACACTTTTCGAAGCAATCCCTCCGACTCACGAGCCAGAAGAATCATTTCCGTGAGTTCATCCGGCATTGCCTCTTCCAGAGTGGCGATGTGCCGATTGGTGACGACCATCAGATGTCCGGTCGTGTAAGGAAAACGGTTGAGAATCAAAAAGGCGTGGTTCTTGCGAAACAGGATGAGATTCTTACGGTCATTCGCTTCCGCCCTGAGCAAGCAGAAGACACAACCAGGCTTCTGGTCACCGGAGGAGATGTAACGGAAGCGCCATGGACTCCAAAGGTGATCCATCGATGCTCCGCTTACGAATTGATCAGTTCTTTCAGGTCCTTTCCAGGCTTAAAGTAGGGCACTTTCTTGGCGGGAACAAAGACCTTTTCGCCTGTTTTCGGGTTGCGGCCCTTTCGGGATGCCCGGTCGCGGAGACGAAAACTCCCGAAGCCTCGAAGCTCAACCTTTCCGCCGCCCTTGAGAGACTCGACGATGCTGTCCAGGACAGCCTGTACGATCACCTCTGCATCCTTCTTACTCAGATCTGAATTCTTCGCCACCTCGTCGATTAGGTCAGCTTTCGTCATCGTCATCTCCTTTCACCTGCTCGGCCTTCTTCTTCAATTGCCCCAGTTCCTTGCCGGCGATGTCGCCAATGGAAGCCGTCGCCACTTCAGGCTTGTAGGCCCAGCTTTCTTCCCTTTCCGCCCCTTCGTTCAGCGCCTTGACCGAGAGCCCGATCTTGCGTTCCAGTAAATTTAGTTTGATGATCTTGACCTGAAGCTCCTGCCCGGCCTTGAAAGAATCCTCTGGGTTGTCGATATGCTGATCCGACAATTCAGAGACATGACAGAGCCCCTCGACGCCTTCGCTCACTTCTACGAAAGCACCAAAATTGGTGACTCGCACGATCGTGCCGGCCATTACATCCCCGGTCTGATGCTGAGAGAAAAACTCCTCCCATTTGTCGGGCTCAAGTTGCTTGATTCCGAGTGAAAGGCGCTGGCTGGCGGCATCAACGTTCAACACGACGGCATCAACCATGTCGCCCTTCTGCAGGACCTCCGAAGGGTGTTGGACTTTTTTTGTCCAGCTCAGATCGGAGATATGCACCAGCCCTTCAATTCCCTCTTCCACTTCAATGAAGGCTCCGAAGTCGGTTAAATTGTGAACCTCGCCGTTCACGATTGAATTGACGGCATATTTCTCCTCGATGAGGTCCCAGGGATTGGGTTCCGTTTGTTTCATTCCCAGAGAAATCCGGCGTGCCACGGCGTCGATCTCCAGAACGACGGCTTCCACCTCATCCCCGACTGTCAAGATCTTGGAGGGGTGTTTGATGCGCCTGTTCCAACTCATCTCGGAGATGTGAATAAGCCCCTCAACCCCCGCCTCAAGTTCTACAAAAGCGCCATAATCCGTCAAACTCACGACTCTCGTTTTAACGCGGCTGTCTTTTAGGTAATTTTGGGTTGCATTGGTCCAGGGATCATCTTTGAGCTGCTTGTACCCCAACGAGACTTTCTCCTCGAGGCGGTCGAATTTCAGAATCTTGACCTCGATTTCGTCCTCCACGTTGAAGAGGTCTGAAGGGTGCCCGACCCGGCCCCACGACATGTCGGTGATGTGCAGCAGTCCGTCAATGCCCCCCAGATCAACAAAGGCTCCGTAGTCGGTGATGTTTTTAACGGCCCCGGTGACCACCTTGCCCTCTTCCAACTCCTTGAGCGTTTGCTCCTTCAGCTTATTGGTCTCTTCTTCAAGGACCGCTTTCCGGGAAAGCACGATATTTCCTCGGCGACGGTTTACCTTGATAACGCGCATCTCAAATTCCTGGCCGCAGAGACTGTCCAGGTTTCGGATGGGTTGCGCAGCCACCTGGGACCCGGGCAAAAACGCCCTCACGCCGACGTCCACTGCCAAGCCTCCCTTGATGCGCTCGATCACTCGCCCAGAAATAATGGTCTGCTGGTCATAGGCCTCTTCCAGGGCCTCCCAAACCTTCATCCGTTCGGCCTTTTCGCGCGACACCACCACATAGCCGTTCTTGTCTTCTGTTCTTTCCAGGAGCACATCAACCCGGTCGCCTACCTCTACGTTCAGCTTTCCTTGTTCGTCACGGAATTCTCCCTGGGGTATCAACCCTTCCGATTTAAAGCCGACGTCGACGATGACGTTCGATCCAGAAAACTTCAGGATGGTTCCCGTCACCACGGCTCCCTCTGCGAGATCCTTGAAGGACTCGTCATAGGCCGCCTGCATAGCGGCAACGTCCATATCCTCCGAGGTATCGATCTGGGGCGCCTGAGTCATCGTTGCTTTGACCTGGCTTTCATCTTTGGCGGGGCTCTGAACCTCTTCCGCCTTGTCTCCCGGTGTAGGCATTAAGGCCTCCTTAAAAAACTATAATCCCACAGCGAATGCGGTGGTGCGACGTGGAAACAGCCGCGCTTTCAGAAAAATCTGCACGGTCGGTAAATTAATCTTGGGGAACAATGCCCAGTTACTGCAACGAATTGGGACTGGACCGGCTAGCTGGGAATCTGAGGCAAAGGAAATCCTCTCACTCGCTCTGGCGCGTCTTGGGTCACACAATGTTCATCATTTCCTCACCGTATAAATTTGAGTAGAACCTTATACAATGCCCTGTTGAGCGTTGTCAAGCACAGGGACCGAGAGGTCGGCTCAAGGGGCGGGCCAGGGAAGGGGCGTCGATCATCGCGACACCTCGGCAAAAGGCCCCGCCCGGCCTTGCGTGCCCCTGCAGGACGGTCAGGGTGTCGACTCGGCTGGCGCCTTTTTGGTACACTGCTTTCCTGCCTTGCGGAGGCTGGCAATGTAGCGGAGAGCCCCCTTCTCACGCTCGGCAACAGGTTCAACTAAAAGAGGTTATCGCAGCGCCGGCTGGGATAAATCAGAGGAATTAAATATGAAAAGCGACGGCCATCCCAACTACCAGCCCGTGAAGGTGAGTTGTGCCTGTGGAAATAAATGGGAAACACGCTCCACCTGCGCTGAAGAAATCCGTTTGGAGATCTGCTCCCAATGTCATCCCTTTTTCACAGGCAAGCAGAAACTCATCGATACCGCTGGACGAGTGGAGCGGTTTCACAGAAAATACGGAAAACAGTCGAGTTAGCGGCCAGTCATGCTTGAGAAGCTTCAGGGGCTGGAGGCGGCTTACGACAAGCTCTCGGCAACTCTGGCCGATGCCGAAGTGGTTTCTTCGCCCGAAAGGTATCGCAAGGTCGCTCAGGCCCATGCCGAACTCCAGGAAATTGTCGATAAGTATCGCGATTTCAAATCGCTTCTGGAAGAAATTGCCGGAACCCAAAAGATTCTAGAGGAAGAGGCGAACGAAGAGCTGCTCGAGATGGCTCGCGAGGAATTTCAAGAGCTGGAAAAGCGGCGGGCTTCCGGCGAAGAGGTGCTCCGGGGACTACTCATCCCAAAAGATCCGGCTGACCAGAAGAACGTCATCCTGGAAATCCGCGCCGGTACAGGGGGAGACGAGGCCTCTCTTTTTGCACAGGGGATTTTTCGAATGTATTCCCGTTATGCAGAAAGTCGCGGCTGGAAAGTCGAAATACTCTCCGCCAATCAATCGTCAGTGGGGGGCTTCAAGGAGGTCATTGGCCTCATCCAGGGCGACGGTGTCTACAGTCGCCTCAAATACGAAAGTGGGGTCCATCGGGTCCAGCGAGTCCCTGAAACAGAGACGCAGGGTCGGCTTCACACGTCTGCAGTGACCGTGGCCATCTTGCCTGAGGTTGACGAGGTTGACGTCCAGATTGACCCCAATGAGCTTCGAGTGGACCGCTTCTGCTCTTCCGGGCCGGGAGGGCAGTCAGTCAACACCACCTACTCGGCTGTACGCATCACCCATATTCCGACTGGAGAAGTGGTCACCTGCCAAGATGAAAAGTCTCAAATCAAGAACAAGGCCAAGGCCTTGAAGGTGTTGCGCTCGCGTCTTCACGAAAAGGCCCTGCAGGAACAGCAGAGCGAAATCGCCCAGACGCGTCGGTCCATGGTGGGAAGCGGCGACCGCAGCGAAAAGATTAGGACCTACAACTATCCACAAAATCGGGTGACCGATCACCGACTTGGCCTCTCTCTGCATCAGCTCGGCTCCATCATCGAAGGCGATTTGGATACCATTATTGATGCCCTGGTCACTTCGGACCGGGCAGAAGCTTTAAGGGATCAGAAACTCGCCGGATAGTTCAGGTTCGAATGTTGGAGCAGTGAAGGTCAAGGAAGCGCTTCAATTTGGAGACCAATACCTGTCCGACCGACAGCTGCGGTCTCCTCGAGAAGACGCCGAGCTTCTGGTAGCTTCCATTCTGGAATGCGAGCGAGCTTTTCTGTACACCTATCCAGAAGCCTGCTTCTCCTCCGCCCAGGAACGCCTCTTTCGTGATTGGCTCACCAAGCGAGGGGAACACTACCCCCTGCAATACCTTCGGGGCAAACAGGAATTCTACGGCCGGGAGTTTTTGGTTCGGCCAGGGGTTTTTATTCCTCGCCCGGAAACCGAACTGCTGCTGGAGGCCGCCCTGGACATCCTGGGCCCAAACAGCGAGGAGGAATTACTGGTGGCCGATGTCGGGACAGGGTCCGGTTGCTTGGCTGTCTCACTGGCTTGTGAAGAACCGCGGGCACAGCTGGCCGCCATCGACAAATCTCCGCTGGCCTTGCAAACCGCTCGGTGCAATGCGGAAGCCCACCAGTGCCAGAGCCGCATTCAGTTTTATGAAGGGGACGTCCTCCGACCTATTGAACACAGATTTCGCCAATATCACCTGATTGTCTCAAACCCTCCTTACGTCAGCGCCCTCGACAAGGCTTCGGTTGACCTTTCTGTCCGTCGATACGAACCCGCTGAGGCGGTGTTTTCAGGCGAATCCGGCCATGAAGTGTACCTTGAATTGTTCCGCCAGGCCGTCCAGGTTCTCCATCCGGAGGGAAGGCTGGTCGTTGAACTCGGATGGGGAGAATCCGGCAAGGTGTCGCGGCTCGCTGGCGACTTTGGGTGGGGCCTGAAGGAAATCCGAAAAGATCTGGCGGGTACGGACCGCTGTGCGATCTTTGAGTTGCTGTAAGAAACGAGCCCGTTTTTTTGATATGGTTTAACCTAGAATCTGCCGAATCTGGGCCAGGAGAACTTTATGTCCTCATGCATCTTTTGCCAAATTGTCCGGGGGGAATTGAGCTCGGATATTGTCCAGGAAGACGATCGGGCCATCGCCTTCAGAGATGTCACTCCCCAGGCGCCGACACACATTCTTGTTATTCCTAAAGATCACATTTCCTCCCTGTCGGAAGCCCCTGAAGAAAAGACCGAGCTCCTGGGGCACCTGCTCTTGATGGTCCGTGAGATCGCCCGCGCTCAAGAACTGGACGCCTACCGGGTGGTCATCAACGATGGGGCAGAGGCGGGGCAAACCGTGTTCCACCTGCATGTGCACTTACTGGCGGGGCGCCTGTTCAGTTGGCCACCGGGGTAAACTTGTACACAGCCCGGCTTTGCCGACACTTGCCTCCATGGGGGAGGCGTGGACCGAGCGCTTTCCATTGACCGAGGAACCATGCCGACAAAACCACCAATAGCCGATCTGGTAAAACAGATTCTTGAGCAGCTCGGAGAGATTCCTGACCGAGAGGGACTCCTTGACACGCCAACCCGGGCGGCCGACACCTTTCGGTTTCTAACCCGAGGCTACCAGGAAAGCGCTGAATCGATCCTCAACGGCGCCCTCTTTGATGTGGAATATGACGAGATGGTGATCATCAGAGATATCGAGGTGTACAGCCTGTGCGAACACCACCTTCTCCCCTTTTTCGGTAAATGTCATGTCGGATATGTGCCCTCCAACAAAATCATTGGACTGAGTAAGATTCCCCGGCTGGTTGACATGTTCGCCCGGCGGCTCCAAGTGCAGGAACGGTTGACCCTGCAGATCGCCGAAACCATCGAAGAGTACGCCAAACCCAAAGGGGTTGGAGTCATCATCCAGGCACAACATCTGTGCATGATGATGCGCGGAGTGGAAAAGCAAAACACCCAGGTCACCACGTCCTCGATGTTGGGCAGGTTCCGTCAGGACCACCGATCCCGAACGGAGTTCCTCAACCTGGTGCAGGTCAATACCCGATGATGTGCCTGAAGGCCTGCCCCTCTCGGATCTTGTCTTTTTGCTTCTGGCTCATCTTTGCCGGAGTGGCCCTGGATATCGTTGAGCCTGGCAAGGCCCAGACCTCCAATCCCATTGGCCAGGAAAACATTCGCGTAGAGGTCAATCTTGCAACCCTGAAATTCACCGTCAAGAATTCGGATGGCTCGCTTCTCAACGAGTTGACGCAAGAAGATTTTCAAGTGTTCGAAGGTGGCGCTCCCCAGCAAATCGTGTTCTTTGATCCGCCGCGCAACCAAAGCGGAGAGGCCAGGCCCCTGCGGCTCGCCTTCATGATCGATGTCAGCGGCAGCACCTTTGCCACCCGCGCCGAGGAGATTGCCGCAGCGATCACTTTTCTGGACAATGTGCACGATTTTACCGAGGTAGGGGTGTTTGGCTTCAATGACGAGCTGCTTCCTTTTCAGGACTTCACGGCAAACCGATCTCTGGCCCAGCGGGCCTTGGCTCAGGCCCGACGGCCACTGGGCCAGACCGGTTTGTATTCTTCGCTGGAAGAACTTTTGAAGCACATCCGCAACCGGCCCGCCACAACGAGTCGCAATGTGATCATCATCATCTCTGATGGCATGGACGAGGCCTACGGGCGTGCGGAGCAAGCCATCGAACAGGCTCGGCTCGGCCGAGTCGTGATTTACACCGTTCTGGTGCCGTCCGCCGCTCAACTCTACATTGGGCCGCGCGCTGCAGAGGTGCCCGCCGTCGTGAGAGCTGAACCGTCCCGAGATGGCCGGAGTGAAAAGGAAGCGGCCTTCTCGAGCCTCTCTATCCGCACCAGCGGAAAACATTTCAGTGGATTTGAGACCATTTTAAATTTTGACGACGTGATGGCTCAAATAAACGATGATGTGTTTGGCAACCTTTATTCCATCGGCTACTACACAGATGATCCGTATCGGGCCAAAGCTCAGCGAAACATTCGCGTTGAGATCAGCCACCCGGAAGCATTCATACCGGCTCGTTTCGAGAAGTTGCCTGACGATTTAGCCGTCAAAAGAGAGTTCATTGAGGCGCTTTTCGACAGCGATGCGATCGCCGGCCTGATTGATAATCTTTACTCCTTTCGCGAAATTGGAGCCGACTTGGATGTGCTCTCGGTCAGGCGGGAAGGGCGCCAGATGGGACTTCCCTTTCGGATCAAGATCAGCCCCCACCCCTTGCGGGGGGAAGGGGGCGATGTGCGGACCCAGTTTGGAGTGATCGGGTTATTGCTGGATCGACAGGGGAACGAAGTGGTGCGGCTGCGGGAGATTTTCCGAGTGGATCTGGATGACAAGGATATCCGAAACGGACGGGGCATCATATACACGAATACCCTTTTTGCCCCTCCCGGAGACTATATTTTGAAGATTGCCCTTCTGGAAATTGCCACCTGGAAATTGACTTCCTTTTCGAGGCTTGCCCGGATCCGCCAGAAGTAGCGAGGGGTTTAACCCGCATTTCTCACACCCTCTCTACTGCATCGGCACTCGCCTTCATCTGAGCGAAGCGAAAAATGCTCCGGCCTGACGGTGTTGCACGACCCGCAGGGCGGGGGCCCGAGGGTCCGGGCTTACCAGTGGGCTTCGCATTCTCGTTGAATACGATCCAGTTCGCTCTGGACCTGCGCCACTCCGGTCTCCTCATCTTCCTCAGGCGAGATGGCCAGAGGCGGACCGATCTTCACGAGCACGCGGCTGAACGGCTTGGGAATGCAGAAACCGTCCCAGCTGTTGAGGCTCCAATAACTCTGAGGCTGGATGTGAAAAGGCAGGATGGCTGCGCCAGTTTTTCGGGAGAGCCATACCGGGCCCGGCTTCACCCGGTAGGCTGGCCCCCTGGGGCCGTCAGCGGCAAAGGCGACATCTTTATTCCGATCGATACACCGCTTCAATTCGAGGAGCGCCTTGGCCGCTCCCCGGCTGCTTGAGCCTCGCGCGGAACCGTATCCAAATCTCTTGATAATTCCTGCGATCGCTTCTCCGTCAAAGTGCTGGCTGGTGATCACCACGATATTCCTGAATCTCCAGAAATGGGTTGCGGAGAGAATTTGATTGTGCCAAAAACAGTAGATCAGCGGTTTCTTCTGCTGCTTGGCCGCTTCGAATCGATCCCAGCCTTCGACCTTCCACCGCAGGGTTGCGCCGAGGATCCACACCAGCTGCCATCCCAGGAAGCTAAGCAGAGAGATGGCGGCTCTCTGGGCCCAGGTGAAGGGCCTGGCAGCGCCCCGATTATTTTGTTGTTTAGCGGGGAGCCCACCTTGCGCGTTAGCCCCCATCATGCATGAAATCTCGTGGCGAAGCGGCCAGAACGGCCGCCGCGGTTGGCGGGGGGGGCGACCCAACCCGACACTTCTCGGGCCAATGAACTCAATTGGGCGAGGTGCTCAGGTGGAGCGATGTTGTATGTGTGCATAACGCAGACCTGCGGCTTATTTGTTCAAAAGCGCCTGCTGCTCCGCCGCTTCAGAGAGCTCCGCATCAAGGCTCTCTAGCTTTCGGATAAATTCCTCTCGCCATTGCGCGGCATAAGGATTTTCACGCTCCATGTCCAGGAACAATTGGTCGGTGTCGTGTTGGACGCTCTTGACCAGGCGATAAAAGGCATCGGGGCCGGGCGTTGAGATGGCTTGGCTTCCCCAATCGAGCCGCTTCATGGCCTGCGCGATGAGATGGAATATGGCCTGACTCTTGGCGATCTGGCTGTCATGCCCTTCCGGGGTCTCCTCGATGACCACCAGTTGCAAGCCTTCAAGATAGCCGCAAATGGACCGATACGTGTCTTCCTGGATGCGGGCCGGGCAGAGCGCGATCTTCAGTCCTGCAATGCCCTGTTTGCCGCTGTCCGGCCCGAACAGAGGGTGGGAGCCAAGAATTTCTACCGTCTCAGGGAGAAGGCTCAGCATCCACTCGACGGGCTTCACCTTGACGCTGCACGTATCCACAACGATCTGGCCTTCCTTCAAAAAGGGCGCCATTTGTTTACAAAAGCCTTCCATCCCCGAAATGGGCACACACAGCAAAATGAGCTGGGCCGACAGTGTTTCTTCAAGGGTGGCACGCTCGGGGATGTCCTGAATCTTGTCCGGGTTGTGGTTGTAGACCCGCACCTTCTTGTCGCGGCGCAAATAGTCGTAGGCCATCTTTCCAAAACGGCCAAATCCTACCAGTCCAACTTCTTCGATTTTCACAGGCTGCAATTATATAATAAACCTTGAGGATGCCAGAAAACTCTCTCTTCAGCCGCCACACCAACGCCACCGAGGACGCGCTTTTCGATCCGGCTCACGACCTTTGGGCTCAGTGCGACACGGTGACGATAGACCGTTTCTGGAATGGAAGACCGGCGCTGCGGGAAAGGGGACACAATTGGCCCAATCTGACCCATGTTCGTTCCCTGTGGGGAGAGCGTTCTCTTTTTTTCTATTTCGAATCCTGGTTTGACAGTCTCCACGTCAATCCCACCTGGGAAATTCACGCGGCCACCGAAGGGTTGGCGGAACGCGATGTTGTCGAGGTCTTTTTGAGGCCGGAAGGCTCGGCCGACTACTTCGAGTTTGAGGTCAGCCCTCTGGGGCAATGGCTCGATGTGCGCATCTTGAAACCTCGTGCTGAAGTGGATTTTCAATGGGAGTCGGGCCTGGCGGTGAAAGCGATTTCGGCTGAAGGCGGGAGTACCTGGCGGGCTTTTCTGGGGATTCCTTACCGATCCATGCTGGCCGTGGCTCCAGAAGTGGGCGCCTCCTGGCGGCTTAATTTATTTAGAATTGCCGGCCAGGAACCCTTTCGTGACTACCTGGCCTGGCGACCGACCTTCACAGAGCAACCCGATTTTCACGTGCCTTCGGCCTTCGGCCATATCATCTTCTTGGATAAGCCCTAGTCCGTATGATACATATTACGGAACGGATGTGGTTGAACCCTTCTGCTCTTTCGATCGCTGAAATTCGAAATCGTCTTCTCCGGGAAGACGGACCCGTGCCCGCTCATTTGCTCATCCAGCTGGAAAAGGATCCGCGAGCCGGCGTTCGCCAACTGTGCCGGCACCTGAAACGACAGCAGAAGGAAAGAATGCAACAACGGCAACGAAGCGAAGCAATGCTGCGGTTGGAGCAAAAGTTGTGGAGTTCCGGGGTCGCACGCATCGCAGGGGTGGATGAGGTCGGGGTGGGTCCCTTGGCGGGGCCCGTGGTGGCCGCTTCTGTCGTCTTCGAACCTGGCGTGAATCTTCCCGGTGTGGACGACTCCAAGCGAATCAAGCCTGAAGACCGAGAGCGACTGGAACCAAAAATCCGGGAAGCAGCCACAGGGGTAGGGGTTGGAGTGGTCGGAGTTGAGGAAATTGCGCGTCTCAACGTGTACAATGCCGGCATACTGGCGATGAGGCGTGCCGTCGAACAGCTGCCGACGGCCCCCGAGCATCTTCTTCTTGATGCCAGAGAGATTCCGGGTATCTCGATTCCCCAAAGCAGCTTCATCAAGGGGGACCGCTTGAGCCTTTCCATCGCCGCCGCCTCCATCATTGCCAAGACTTACCGGGATCGAATCATGATTGATCTGGACCGGATTTATCCGCTCTATGGCTTCGCGCAGCACAAGGGTTATGGCACTCCCGCTCATATGAGGGCCATCAAAGAGCACGGCCCCTCGGTCGTCCACCGGACATCCTTCGCGGTTATTCAGGAAATTTGTGGTGAGTACTCCGCCCTGTTTTACAGACTGAGGAGCACGCTGCAGTCAGCGGCATCCGACCGTGATATTGGCGCCTTCGAGGGTGAATTCGGGGAGCTGCGAGGGGAGCTCAACCCCACAGAGCGCCGAAAAATTGTGCTGCTTTTGGCCCGTCGAAAGGCCCGCCGTCAACCCACGCTGTTTGGTCTCCAATGAACGCGCCCTATCAGCTGGAACGAGAGAGGATGGTGTCGATCCAGCTGGAAAAAAGGAATATCCGTGATTCTCGAGTGCTGGCTGCGTTCAGAAGAGTGCCCAGGCACGAGTTTGTCCCCGATCATCTGAGAGATCAAGCGTACAGCGATGGCCCTCTTCCGCT
>JAZFRU010000358.1:0-2118 GCA_036445815.1 Acidobacteriota bacterium
TTTTGGGATGGCGTGAAATTCTGATGATCGCCGTGGTCATCGCGGTTCTGTTCTACTCCCGTTCCTTTCGCGTCCTGGGCGTCAAGAAATCACTAGGCATCGACCCTATAACTCCTAAGGATGAAGTTAGGGTGGGCAAGACCTGGCTGTCGGAAATTGCCAACAAGCAGCAGATCACCCCCGAAAAGGACCCCCGGGTCACCGAGATCATGGAGGTCTTCCACCGGGTCGCCGAGTTTCGATTCAAACACTATCCGGTCTTCCGTCTGCACTCCTCGGAGATCAACGCGATGGCCCTGCCGGGCGCCCATCTGGTGATCACCAGCGGTTTGATGGAACTCCCCGATCTTTCCGAAGCGGAACTGGCCGGCATTCTGGCCCATGAGATTGGACACGTCGAACTGGGACACACCCGTAATGCCGTCATCCAGAAAAACCGCACCGAGGCCCTCAAGTCGCTGCTGTCGGTGGTCACCCGGGGGCCGGCCAAGAGCGTTGTCATGCTGGAACAGCTGGCCAACCTGGGAATCAGCCGAGAATCGGAGCTGGAGGCAGACGATTTCGCCCTTCAGTTGCTCTCTCGTGCCGGTTATTCCCCGATGGGCCTGATCACATTCCTGGAGCGTGCCCAGCAAAGAGAAGGCCTTCCCGAATGGCTGACCTTCTTCAGCACCCATCCCGCCACCCAGGAGAGAGTCCAGAGACTCAACCAGAAACTCTCCCTTTAAACGTCCAGGGTCTGAATAGAAAAGGTAGGGGCGCATTGAGGCGCCTCCCACATTCCGGACCTGCTTTTCTTGTTTGGCTGAAATCGGAAAGGTCAGAAACCAGGAAAAGAATTCTCTTCTCTGTGTCTTTGTGTCTCTGTGGTGAAACTTTTTCTGTGTCTCTGTGGTGGACTTGACAAGGGAAACTCTTAATACTATTGTAGTTTTTTAAGTATCCATCATGACCACGTCAGCTGAAGCCCGCAACCGCATCTTAGAGACCGCCCGAGAGCATTTTTTCACCCTCGGCTTCACCAAAGTCACCATGGATGAGATGGCCCACGAGCTGGGAATGAGCAAAAAAACCCTTTATCAGCACTTCCCCGGGAAAAAAGAACTCCTTCGAGAGGCCCTGGTGGGAGTCAGCCAACTGATTGCCGAGGGTCTTGACGGCATCATCAACAATCCTCAAACCGAGTTCCCCGAAAAACTGGAACTGGCCCTGGGCTTTGTGGCTTCAGAGCTTCCACGTTTCAGTCCCCTCTTCCTGAGAGACATTCAACGCCATGCCCCCGAGATCTGGCAGGAGCTCGATCGCAGAAGAAGCCAGTCGATCAAAAAATATCTGGGGGCCCTGATCGAGGAGGGCATTCAGAAGGGCATGCTCAGAAAAGACGTGGATGCCGAGTTCCTGGTGTTGTTGTTCTCAACTCTCATTCTGAACATCATCAATCCGGAATCCTTGTCGCGTCTGCCTCTTTCCGCCTCTCAGGCCTTTGCCCGGATTAACCGGGTGATGTTCCGAGGCATTCTCACCGACAAGGGACGAGCCCAACATCACTCAATGGAGTCTTGATTATGAGAGAAGGACTGAACCGAACTCATCGACTCGTGCTGGGGATCACACTGCTTTTCTCGCTCACCGGGGTTCTTTTCACTGCCCGGGCGAATGCCGCCGACCTTCGGCTCAGTCTCCGGGAAGCCGTCGAGATGGCCCTTTCCGAGCAAGGCAATGCGGCCGTTCAGGCGGCCGGGGAGATGATTCGGGAAGTTGAGGCCCGGTCCCACCTCTCCCGGGCTCCGCTGCTGCCCAATCTGGAGGGTTCCATCTCCGAGCAGAGCCAGGTGCGCAACCTGGAGGCCTTCGGGCTGCAGCCCTCGGGCCTGTTTCGTCCACCGGACAAGGTGGGCCCCTTTGCGATCTTCGACGCCCGGGCAACCGTCACCCAGACCCTCGTCAACCTGGGCGCCTGGCGCCGTTACCAGGCATCCAAGGTGGCTGTGACGGCTGCCCAGACCGAAAAACTCAGCACCCAGGACCGGACCGCCGCCCAGGTGGCCCGGACTTACTTGACGGCCCTTCGCAGCCAGGCCCGGCTCGATACGGCCATCGCCAATGTGACACTGGCCG